>CACXDY010000350.1 GCA_902766505.1 uncultured Prevotellaceae bacterium | reverse complement strand
GAATCCAGAGTCGCGCTTGTCGCTATAGCGCGGGTCATCATAGAGATTACCCACCATCACTTGGAGGTTGCCCTTGAAGAGTCCTGTACCAAAGCCGATGAGCAACAGTGCGGCGAGCATGAAGATAAGTGCGAAAGTATCTCCTCCCATGGGGATAGCCAACAAGAGGTAACCGATGAACATGACAACGATACCGATGGTGACCATTTTTCCGTATCCGAACTTATCGGCCATGATACCTCCGATGAGTGGGAAGAAATAGACAAACATCAAGAAAGAACTGTAGATAGTACCGGCCACACCTGGTGACAATCCGAAATTGGCACGCAGGAACAGTGCGAAGACGGCAATCATGGTGTAATAGCCGAATCGCTCTCCGGTATTGGCCAAAGCCAATGCGAATAGACCTTTAGGCTGTCCTTCAAACATAGCGTTAAGATATTTAAGTTATTAATTAATAGATTATTTTCGTTTCACGTTTTTCGTGGTGAACAAATCGAAGAGATAAGTGGTTTTGATATAGATGGAACTAAAATTGGATATACCAAAGAAGTCGCGTTTCGAGTTACCATAGATATTACCCAATCCATAGTAATAGCGTCCCTCGACCATCAGATGTCCCATCTGAGGTATGGAGAACTCCACGCCCAATCCCCCAGCTATGCCATAGTCGAATTTGTTTTCCACGCTCATGGAATATTGCTCCGTCGTTGTGTTAGACCTGTCGGCAAGATTGATGTTTTGCAAGTCGAAATTCATGGTAGTGGACTCACCGAGATAATAGCCGAACTGCGGGCCCACCTGAAAGAAGAAATTTGCTCCACTCAACTCCCTGCCCCAAGCTAAATGGGCAAAAAGCGGTACTTGAATGTAATTGATGTTGCGCGCATATTCCTCAGCTTTCCCAGTCACGGTATTGATAACTTTCTGGTCTTGTTTATCGAGAATATTCTCCTTCCATCCCATTGCGGTATAGTTGACCTCTCCCTGCAGCGAACAAACCATGCTGTAGTATTTCTCGCATACATACCTGATGGCGATACCGCCATGCATGCCTCCATGCTGAGACTGCGACACACGAGGATTGAAGCCCACCGAGGACAATGAGTATCCAAGACTGGCACCCACCGACAAGTCGTCCCTATGCTCGCCCACCTGCGCCAGCGCCGAGAGGGGCAGCATCACGCAAAGGAGCGAGGCAGCGAATGCCCTTTTTAGATACCATTTCGTGTTTAGAGTCATGTGCTAATAGTTAACCGACTCAATTGTCCGGTCGTTTTTGTAATGAACGAACATGAAGTTGGTGTTTTTGTATCCCTTGCCGGCTTTTTTGAATTTCAGCGGCGACTGTACGGGTTTGTATGTCATCTGTCCTTTCCCACCATTGAATCCATCGCCAAACTGTACCAGTCCTCCGATGAAGAAACAGGCATGGTCGAAACCTGTGAGTGCGAATCTTGGCAGAGCATCGGCATCCATGTCTTTCTCAAACCATTTGTGGTAGTTCCGCTCCACCCATTTGGTGTCGGCAGACAAGTCGTTGTAATAAAAATAGGTGGGTATGTAGGTATCGTATTTGAAATAATAATCACGATAGACCTTGGTATACATGAGCCACTCCTTGTAACCGAACATTGACACGGAAATATCCGCATTTTTCTCAGTGAGGACATTCAGTTTAGCCAATGTGGCATTGAGAGAAGGAGAATGCTCGGTATTGAGAACAACGACATTTTTCTGCTGCAGGCTGAAAGCCTTGGCGAAGGTTTTCTCATTGGTTTTCAAGCTGGTGAGAGAATACTTGATGGCATAGTTTTCCAATTCAGTCCTCAGTTTTTTGGTGAAATCAGCCTTTCCGCTGTTTTCATCCTCGCAATCGATGATCACGACATGATAATCCTTGTTGAACCATTGGATGAAGTTCTTGATGGTCTGTGTGTCGAAATCCAGCTGGGGCTGGTAGACCTGGAAGAGGTTGTTGTAGTTTTCCACATCATTCCCTGAGATGGAGAAAGGAATGACCATCATAATATTATTCTTAGCACAGAAATCGGCCAGAGGTTTCACCATCTTGGTATACAGAGGTCCGAAAATGATATCGCATTCGGCCGCATCTTTTTCCTTGAGTGTCACATTGATGTCGGCATCGATAGGCACGTTCCAAGCATGCATATCAACATTGATGCCGTCTTTTTTCACCCTGTCGGCCCCAAGCAACAGTCCCCGGTAATATTCTACCATGCGACTGCCGTCGCCATCATTGTCATGGAGAGGCAACAAAACGCCCACCTTCACATTCTTATTTGTGGTCAGCGGAGCCGTAGTAGGATTGGTTTTGTTTACGGTATTTGTGACGGGAGCCGTTGTCTGCGACTGTGGAGTCTGGTTTTTGGCATAGGGTATGCACAGCGTATCGCCTGCTTTCAGTTCATACCCCTGCTGTTTCATCTCGGGGTTGACCGCTATGAGGTCCTCGATGGTGATTCCATACTTTTTGGCGATGCCAAAGACCGTCTCACTTTTCTCCACTTTATGCATTGTCCGGACATTTTGTGTCTGGGCAGCCACGCTGACGACGACAGCCATCAGCAGAAGTGTCATCAAATATTTCAGTATCTTCATTTCCATTCAAATCTAATTTGTCAGCAAAGATAATGAAAGCAAAGAACAACTCAAAACAAAAACGAGTATATTTTTCACTCGGCCCGTTATCTGATGAAAAGCAATTCCCTGTATTTTGGCAAAGTCCAGCATTCGTCACTCACGATGAGCTCCAATTTGTCAATCTGGTATCTGATAGTTTCCATGATTGGTTCCACGTTGTCGTGGTAAGCGATAGCTCTCTCCCGCACATTTTCTATCCTGTTGGCTACTTTCCTTGCCTCCACCAATTCCTCCACGCCAGTCTCGATGGCTTGGGTCCGCTCAGCAATCTCCCTGATGATGCCCTTGTTTCTGGCTGTAAGGCCCTCTGCCTCTTCCCTGCTGAAGATTTCGAACATATTGAGCACGTTCTTGGCCAACTGGCTTTGGTATTGTGTGGCGATGGGGATGATGTGGTTCATGGAAAGGTCGCCCATCACCCTCGCCTCAATTTGTATTTTCTTGGTGTAGGTTTCCCATTTCACTTCATTGCGTGCAGCCAATTCCTTGGCATTCATAACGCCAAGACTCTCGAACATCCGGATGGTTTCAGGATCCAGGTATCTGTCGAAAATCAGCGGACAGCTTTTCTCCACATCGAGTCCCCGGGCGGTAGCTTCCACGACCCATTCCTCACTGTATCCGTTGCCATCGAAATGGATGGGTTTGCATGTACGGAGATCCTCTCTGACGACATCGATGATAGCCCCCGTTGTGTCCTCACCTTTAGCGATGAGGGCATCGACCCTCTTCTTGAAGTCAACCAAAGCCTCGGCTACTGCGGAGTTGAGTGCTATCATGGCAGATGCGCAATTTGCCTCGGAGCCTACGGCACGGAATTCGAACCGATTGCCGGTGAATGCGAAAGGACTGGTGCGGTTGCGGTCGGTATTGTCGATGAGCAGTTCGGGAATCTCGGGAATATCGAGTTTCATCCCCTGTTTTCCCTCCATGACAAACAGTTCGTTCTTGTCGGCATTTTCGATATGCTGCAGCAGTTCACTCAACTGTTTTCCCAAGAAGGAAGAGATGATGGCCGGGGGAGCCTCATTGCCCCCCAGACGATGGGCATTGGTGGCACTCATGATGCTGGCCTTGAGCAACCCGTTGTGGCGGTATACACCCATCAGCGTCTCAACGATGAACACCACAAACCGCAGGTTATCCTTAGCGGTTTTGCCCGGTGCATGCAGGAGCACGCCTGTATCTGTAGCCAGACTCCAATTGTTGTGCTTGCCCGACCCATTGATACCCGCAAAAGGCTTTTCGTGGAGCAACACTCTGAAGCCATGTTTCCGCGCCACCCTTTTCATGAGCGACATGAGTAGCATGTTGTGATCGACGGCCAGGTTGGTATCCTCATAGATAGGAGCCAGTTCAAACTGGTTGGGAGCCACCTCGTTATGTCGTGTCTTGCAAGGGATAGACAATTCGAGAGCCTGAATTTCCAAATCCTTCATGAAAGCCTGCACCCTGTCGGGTATGGTGCCAAAATAGTGGTCATCCATTTGCTGGTTTTTGGCGGAGTCGTGCCCCATAAGGGTTCTGCCGGTAAGCATGAGGTCGGGCCGCGCACTATAGAGTCCCTCGTCGACGAGGAAATACTCCTGTTCCCACCCCAGGTTGCAGGTTACCTTCTTCACTTCGGGATAGAAATAATGGCAGACCTCGGTAGCGGCATTGTTGACAGCCCTCAATGCCCTCAAAAGAGGAGCTTTATAGTCGAGAGCCTCACCCGTATAGGAGATAAAGATAGTGGGAATACAAAGTGTATCATCGATGATGAACACAGGCGATGTCGGGTCCCAGGCAGAATAACCTCTGGCCTCAAAAGTATTTCTGATGCCACCACTGGGAAAAGAGGAAGCGTCAGGTTCCTGCTGCATGAGCAGTTTGCCGCTGAATTCCTCCAACATGCCCCCTTTTCCGTCGTGTTCGATGAAGGCATCATGTTTTTCGGCCGTGCCCTCAGTGAGAGGTTGGAACCAGTGGGTATAATGGGTAACCCCATTCTCCTCCGCCCATTGCTTGATGCCTTTAGCCACTGCGTCGGCGATGGAGCGGTCAAGCCGTGTTCCGTTGTCAATGACGTCGACCATCTTCATATACACATCATGTGGCAGATACTTAAACATCTTGTCACGTGTGAAGACAAATTTCCCAAAATATTCTGAAGGTCGCTCTGCAGGAGAAATCACCTCAAGCGGTTTTTTCTTGAATGCCTCCTCTACAACTTGAAATCTTAAATTAGCCATTCTCTGAACTGATAATAACACACTATTTAGACTGCAAAGTTACACTTTTCCAATCATTTTAGGAAACATCCTTTCCAAAACGACATAAAAAATGTAATATGCGTGCCATCTTTTACGTTATTTCAATAAAACAAAAGCATAAAGAATGAAAATGACAATGAAAAAGACGCTTATTTCGGCATTTATCCTGACCATCATTCCATTTGTCTCCATGGCTCAGGAAAAAGTGGAGGGAGAAATATCAGCAGATTTTGTCAGTCAATATGTCTGGCGTGGTCTTGACTTGGGCAAGGTGAGCATCCAGCCCACATTAGGAGTCAGTTATAAGGGGTTGTCACTATCGGCATGGGGCAGTGTGGGAGTCACCGACTCAAACGACCCGAAAGAGTTTGACCTAACGGCCAGCTATACGATAGGCGGTCTCAGTTTTGGAGTGACCGACTATTGGTTCAACTCCCCCGAGCCTCAGTATTTTGTCTATGCGAGTCACAAGACAAGCCATTTGTTTGAGGGCTTTGTAGGCTACGACTTCAATGTGTTGTCACTTAGTTGGTACACCAACTTTGCCGGCAATGACGGAGTCAACAAGAGCGGCAAGCGCGCCTATTCTTCGTATGTGGAAGCAGCTGTCCCATTCACTCTTGGCGGTCTGGACTGGAAAGCAGTATTAGGTATAGTCCCCTATGCCACTACCGCCTATGAGACCGATGCTTTCTCAGTGACCAACATCAGTCTAAATGCTTCGAAAGACATTGAGATAACAGAAAAATTCACCCTGCCTGTATTTGCAGGAGTGATGGCCAACCCATACTCGAAGAAAGCCTATTTTTTCTGCGGGTTTACTCTTAAGCCATAAAAAACGCGACAGACTGTTGGTGAAATTGCGAATAAATGCTTAAATTTGCAATTCACAACAACACTTCACCATGAAATATATCGTATCAGCACGCAAATACCGTCCCATGACATTTTCATCGGTTGTGGGACAGACGGCATTGACCACAACGCTGAAAAATGCCGTGAAAAGCGGGAAGCTTGCCCACGCCTTCCTGTTCTGCGGTCCTCGAGGAGTGGGCAAGACCACCTGTGCCAGGATTTTCGCGAAGACCATCAACTGCGAGAATATCGGCGCTGACGGCGAGGCATGCAACGAATGCGAGAGTTGTCGCGCTTTCAATGAGCAGCGCTCGCTCAACATCTTCGAGCTCGACGCTGCCAGCAACAACGGTGTGGACTACATGAAGCAGTTGACCGACCAGACACGTGTTCCTCCCCAGGTGGGCCGTTACAAGGTATTCATCATCGACGAGGTACACATGTTGTCACAGGCTGCTTTCAACGCCTTTCTGAAGACACTGGAGGAGCCCCCCTCATATGTGATATTCATCCTTGCGACCACAGAGAAGCACAAGATACTTCCCACCATTATCTCCCGTTGTCAGATTTACGACTTCGAGCGTATGGATGTGCCCCATATCATCAGTCATCTGAAAATGGTGGCCGAAAAGGAAGGCATCACTTACGATGAAGACTCCCTCAACCTGATAGCCGAGAAGGCAGACGGTGGAATGCGTGACGCTCTTTCCATCTTCGACCAATGTGCCAGTTTCTGCGGTGGCAACCTCAGTTTCGACAAGGTGATGTCGAATCTCAACGTTCTGAACAGCGACAACTATTTCCAGATAGTGGACAAGAGCCTGTCGAACAATGTTGCCGACGTGATGGTGCTGCTCAACAGCATTATCAACAACGGTTTTGATGGCGGCCAGCTGATTAATGGTCTTGCCAGCCATATCCGCAACGTCATGATGGCCAAAGACCCTGCCACCCTACCCCTTCTCGATGTCAGTGACAGTCAAAAGGAGAAATTCCGCGAGCAGGCCCAGAAGTGCCCTCCCCGTTTCCTGTATCAGGCACTCCGTTTCTGCAATGAATGTGACATCAATTACCGCCAAAGCAGCAACAAGCGCCTGTTGACAGAACTCACGCTCATCGAGATTGCCCAGATTACCCAAGATGACGACAGCAGTGCGGGGCGTCGCCCTGCAAGATTGAAAACCCTGTTTAAAAAACTGATTGAATCCGGTCATAAGAATGCGGCGTCACAGGTAGCCGCGACCGTGAAGACCCCGACCGTGAGCACAACTCCGGCAGCCCCCTCCATATCTGTTCAACAACCAGCAGCAAAAGCGCCAGCAGTACCTACAACAGCCCAAGCATCTCAGATATCCACTCCGCCACCTGTTCCCCGCACTCCCAACATCCATCGTCCGGGAGGCAGGCCACGGTTAGGCAAAGACTCCATTTCGTTCAGCAGTCTGCTGAAAGGCCAGCAAACCGAGGTGGAGGCAGAGGAAACCATCGAGTTGCCAAAGAATGAGCAATCAGTTTTCACAGAAGAAGACCTTGTTCGTGAATGGCTGAGCATGTGTAACCGCATGATGGGTCCAATGCCGGGGCTTGCTGTGCGTATGAAGAACATCACGCCTCACATTACCAACTATCCTCAAATCGAAGTGGTCGTTGACAACCGTCAATTGCTGGAGCAAATAGTTCAGGTGAAGAACCGTATCCGGAAGACAATGGCAACGTATCTTCACAACAGCGATATTGCCTTTGAAATCAGACTGGCCAAAGCGGAGGAAATCAAGCCCATATTATCCCGTAAAGAAACATTCGACAAGATGAGGACAGAGAATGAGGCCATTGAACGACTTCGCGAACTCTTGGACCTCGAATTGGCATAAAAAGATGTCGTTTGGAGGACAGAGCCAGCATCTATGAAGCAACTTGTGTTGTCAGGAGGGAAAGCAGGCAACGAACCTACTACAGATGAAAGTCGTTCCGATGAATTATTCCTGGATGATTAAAGATTAACAACCAATACAAAAAGCGGGTAGATTGTTTCTTCCCGCTTTTTGTATTCTTTTCTATCAGATGAGAGGCATTCCCAAATTTTGGCATTCCCGCCTCATCTCATCCGGCCAAATGCTTGCCTGTATTTCTCCGATGTGCGCTTTGTGCAACAGCATCATGCACAACCGGCTCTGACCGATACCGCCACCTATGCTTTGCGGCAAGGCATCATTCATCAACTGCTGGTGGAAATACAAGCCAAGCCGTTGCTGATTGCCTGTCATCTCCAATTGTCTGAGCAGCGCTTCTTTATCCACACGGATACCCATGGAGGAGAGTTCCAAAGACCTGTCGAGAACGGGATACCAAACCAAGATGTCACCATTGAGTCCATCCAGTCCGTTTTCTCCCATAGAAGACCAGTCGTCATAATCCGGAGCCCTTCCGTCGTGAGGTTCTCCATTCGAGAGTTTTCCACCGATACCCATCAGGAACACGGCACCATATTTGCGACAAATCTCATCTTCCCTTTCCTTGGCAGAGAGATTCGGATACATCTGAAGCAATTCCTCGCTATGGATAAAATGTATGGTCTTAGGAAGGAACGGCTTGATTTTGGGATAGGTTTCACAGACCAGATATTCAGTGCGCAGGATGGCGGAATAGATTCTCTCCACAACGTTTTTGAGGAAAGCGATATTTCGTGATTCCGGCGTAATGACAGCCTCCCAGTCCCATTGGTCGACATAGAGAGAATGGATATTATCCAATTCCTCATCAGCTCTGATGGCATTCATGTCCGTATAGACTCCGTAGCCTGGCTCTATCTCATATTCCGCCAAGGTGAGGCGCTTCCATTTAGCCAACGAGTGCACCACTTCGGCATGCGCATCATTGAGGTCTTTGATGGGGAAAGTGACAGGACGCTCCACCCCATTAAGGTCGTCGTTGATGCCAAGACCTTGCAACACAAACAAAGGAGCTGTCACGCGGTGCAGCCTCAATTCGGTACTAAGATTTTGCTGAAAAAAATCCTTGATGAGTTTGATGCCCTGCTCAGTCTGTCGCATATCGAGAAGGGCCTTATAACCATTCGGTTTAATGAGTTTGCTCATTTCTACTAACTTTCATTAGATATCGTCCGACCTATCGTCCAAAATCGTTTTTGCGGTGCAAAGGTAGTCAAAAATATTAATATGCAAGAATATTCCTCGAAAAAATGCACAAAAAGATAGCATATATCAAAAAATAATAACACTATGACTGATTGACGGTATATCATTCCGAACGAAGGTCCGTCCACTGAGATTCCAAAATATATGGCTAAAATTTGTAGATGTCGTGATTATTGCGTACTTTTGCACATCCTAATCAAAAGGTCCCGTAGCTTAGCTGAATAGAGCGTCAGATTCCGGTTCTGAAGGTCTTGGGTTTGAATCCCAACGGGATCACTGAAAAAACAGCCTCGGAAATGTAGTTATGCATTTTCGAGGCTGATTTTTTTAGGGGTTTTTAAGGTCTATAAGGTCTATAAGGTCTTTAAGGTCTTTAAGGGCCTTAGAGACTTTAAAGGGTTTAGGGGGTGTTGTTTTGGTCTGAGTTTGGTGGAGGGCCGTATAGTTTGTCCCAGTCGCGGAGGAGTTGTTGGTTTTTCTTCCTTGCTTTTTTGTTTAATGGTTTTTTGCGGAGCATTTCGAAAAAATCAAACGTAACGACACCCTTTGGAGGAGCGTATTGAGGAGCATCGGCCACAGCACCGGCAACCATTGATTTGATACCATTTCTCTCCGTTCCCCAAACTACGACCTCACTCAACCGGTTTTCCTTCGGCAACATCCAGATGGTGTCACGCAATTCGCTCCGATTGACCACCCTACTGAGATAACTCACATGGGAGAGTGTGGCACTCTTGAAAAAAGAGTCAACTAAAAGAACCCCACGATAGTCAGTAACAGCAGTGATACCATTGTCAGCATAGAACTTGACGTTGCGGATGGGCGTACCGGTCTCTTTATCGACAATGACACATTTGGTCTGCGCTCTCCCACCAACAGAGTATACCATCAGCAAGACAGTCACCCGCCAAAAATAATTGGAAAAAAGCATATCTTAGTCCTTGATTATAGGACAAAGATATGCTTATCTTGCTAAGATTAAACAGAAGGAACGTTACAATTAAGAATAATTACCATGCTATCAATAAGAATGGTATAAAATTAAGTTAATGCCGTTTTCAGTTAACTTTTAGTATCCAAAAAGGTGTTAAAGCCTTCCTATGGCCTTCAAATACCGGGTTTCAGAAATCTTGTACTGGGTCTGAGCCTCGATGAGGTTGCTCCTTGCCTGTTGCCATAGAGCCTGAGCCTCAAGCAAGTCGGTCATCGTGGCCATACCGTTGTCATATTTGTTCCGCATCACGCGGAGATTTTCGTCAGCCTGTTGATTTCCTATCACAGCAGTTTGTACCATCCGGTAGCTATCCGTATAATTTTGAACAGCCTGTCTTGCCTCGATTTCCATCAACTTGGTGTTTTTGTTGTAATCCAACTGTGCATTAGCCCAGTCAAGTTCGGCTTTTTTTACCTTACGAATCTCGTTTTTCCAATGGAAGATAGGTATTTGCACACCCAGCATCGCCATCGGTGTTCCTCCCTTATACTGCTGTTTATAGGAATAGGGAGTACCATCTGGCAACATGGTCATGCCTTTCAACCAAATATTGCCGTGATAAGAATAGCCCAGTTGCAGACCGACCTTCGGCAAATAATTACTTTTAGCCATTTTAATCTGATGCTCGCCTGCTGCCATCGCCTTTAAAAGCAGATTTGTTTCCGGCCTATTCGTAACATCATCGATGAGGTCGTGAGGCATGGTGACAGCGATAGCCGTATCAGACAAGGTGATTTCCGTGTCCAGAGGGACACCGATGATATTGCAAAGGTAGATACGGCACAGTTGTCTGCCGTTCTTAGCCTTTTGTATCTGATAGTCTATCTCACTTTGTTTTGCCTGCACCCTGAGAAGGTCATTTTTGGTAGCCATCTGTGCCTTGATGGAGACGGACACTCTGTCATTCAGTCCCTGCAGTTGTTTCTGAAAAGCCTCGAGCATTTTCACTTTCTCATCCACAGCGAGCAATGAATAATAGGCTTCATCCGTCTGGGCAATGATGTCCGCCCTGGTTTTCCTCTTCATTTCCTCGGCACATTCTTTCCCAATTTTGGCCAACCGCTTGCCAGCGGTGATTTGTCCTCCAGTATAGATAGGTTGCTGCACTGTAATTCCGGCCAGATACATTCCTCTCAACTGCAACTCATTCCCCATGATTTCCATGTCTTTGGTATACAGTCCTGTCAACGAGCCGTCAACCATAGGACGGTTGCTCATCTCGGCAATTTTCATATCCAGTTCGGCCTTTTGTATATCATTGTCGGCTTTCTGCAAATCCTCACTGCTCTCGACAGCCATCTCGCGACAATTCTTCAGCGAAAGCGTCTTATTCACATTTTGAGCGAGGCATGCGGTAGTAAGCAGCATCAAGGGTATTGTCAATAATCTCTTCATAACCAATCTTCATTTTTAAGCTACGGAAGCTTTCTTTGTTTTTTCCACCTTAAAGAAAACTGAATAGAGAACAGGCAACAGCACGAGTGTAATGAGGGTACCCACAGCAAGTCCTGCCATGATACAGATGGCCAGAGACCCATACATGGGGTCGCCAAGCAGCGGTGCCATACCGAGAATTGTGGTGAGTGAAGCCATGACAACAGGTCTGACACGACTGACGGAAGCATTGACCACGGAATCGAAGGCCGACATTTTCTCTACTTTATACAGGCGGTTGATTTCGTCTACCAGCACGATAGCGTTTTTGACCATCATACCCATCAGTCCCACCAAGCCAATAATGGCCATGAAGGTGAACGGTTGCCGGAAAATGAGCAATGCGGGAGCAATGCCACAAACCACGAACGGGAGACATAGCAGTACAACCCAAACCTCTTTCCAATTGCGGAAGAGCAGCAACAATATGGTCAGGATAATCAAAATACTCAGTGGAACATATTTGAGCACCAAGGCTATAGCCGTCCCCGACAACCTGCCCTCGCCGGCCCAAACCATCGTATAACCCTCCGGGACCTGAATGGCTTCTATATCCTTCTTAATCTCGGCATTGACTTGGGCCACGGTACCTTGATACAATTGCGTATTGGGGTCGCATTGCGCTTCAATACACCTTTCTCCATTCAGTCTATAGATGAAATTTTCCTCCCATTCCACGTCAATATCCGAGGTGACATTGGAAAGCGGTCCACTCTTGAACAAGCCATCGGAGATATCCTCTGCATTGGCAGCCCCAGTCATCACCCCCTGCAATTCATCTGTATCGATATTGACATTCATCATCGACCAAACGGGGATATCCTTCAAATCATTGATTCTCGAGCCGTCCTCATTGCGTATCTGCATATTAAGGACAATCTGCTTATCTCCATCATGCATGACACCCACAGGCAGTCCGTCTGTGGCAGCCATCAACGCATCAGCGACATTACTCCTCTCAATACCAGCCCTGAGGGCATTCTGCTTGACGAAGTCAGCGACCAGAGCCTTCCCCTTAGGCCGCCAATTATTGTTTACAGAATAGGGATCTGCATGCGGGGCCTTTCTCATCACCTCTTCTGCCTGATGGCTCAGTTGTCTCAATACCGCTGGGTCCGGTCCCCTGAACTGGACTTCCACCGGATGACTGGTCGAGATAGAGAAATTGTAATGTCGGAAACGGATATAAGCATCAGGATATCTCTGACGCAGCGGCTCTCTTATTTCATCAATGACCTCATTGACCGTCTTGAAATCCTTGCAGTCCACCATCAGTTCACCATAACTCTCGCCCCCGTGATTCATGGGACGTACCAAACAGTAATGTGCAGGAGCAGTACCCATTACAACGGCCACCCTGTCCACTTTTGACATTTTGCTCAGTGAGTCAGAGATTTCCAACAAATCGTGTTTCACCTTGTCAGGCGAAGTTTGCGGTGGCAACTGATATTCCACCAAAAACTGCGAATAGTCAAAATCGGGAAAGAACAAATTTTTCACTTTCGTCATCCCCCATCCGGAAACGGCCAGCAAGGCAACCGCAATAATGATTGTGACCGTCTTGTATCCAATCAATGTCGTAATGGTTTTCCTTACCAAACGATGAATTTTTGATTGATATTGCTCTTTGGTGTTCTGACGGGAACGAGTGGGCAACCATGATTTTGCACAAACCGGTACCTGTATAAGAGCGAGCACCCATGAAGAGAACAACGACACGCATAGCACCACAAAAAGATCGCGGCAATACTCACCGACAGAATCAGGTGACATATAGGCAGCCAGGAACGTGGAAACAGCAATCACTGTTGCACCCAGCAACGGAATAGCCGTATGGTTTCCAATCCTGTACAAATAAGTTTTGGGCCCCAGTCCCCTTTGCTTGTCTATCAGAATGCCATCCATAATCACGATAGCATTGTCGACCAGCATACCCATCGCCACGATGAAAGCGCCGAGAGATATACGTTGCAAAGTAGAATTTGCCATCATCAAGATGGGGAATGACAAGGAAATGGTCAAAATCAGTCCAAAACCGATAATCAATCCACTACGGAACCCCATCGTCAACATCAGGACGAGAATAACAATCAGCACCGACTCAACGAGATTGAGCATGAAACCACTGATAGCCTGATCGACCTTGTCGGGCTGGAAGAATATTTTCTCCGTATTCATGCCAACAGGCAAGCGTTTCATCACCTCAGCGAGTTTCTTGTCAGTGAGTTTTCCCACATCAGGCACCACCACATTATCCTGCAATGCTATACAGACAGCAACGGCGGGTTTTCCATTGACGAAAAAGCCGTTTGTCTGCGGTTCCTTATATTCCCTTCTCACTTCCGCGATATCGCCAAGCCTAACACTGGAGCCCTTACCTGTTTTGATGAGCACGTCGGCGATATCCTTCTCGTTTTTCATGGCATTATTGACACGAAGGTCGATTCGGTCATCGCCATTCATGAACTTTCCCGCAGAGACTGTCTTTCCTGCATTCTGCAGCGACAGCATGACCTGCATGGGAATGATGCCGTTGCGCGCCAGTTTGTCTTTTGACACGACGATATTGACCACATCATCCCTGACACCAGAAAGAAGCACCCGTTTCACACCAGGCACAGACAGCATTTCACGCTTGATAAGGTCAGCGTAGCGTTCCATCTCCTCAAAAGAGTATCCCTCGTCGCACACCAGCGCATAGAACAAGCCATAGACATCCATCATGTCGTCCACGACAATCGGCTCATAACATCCCGAAGGCAACAACAATTTAGCATCGCCCATCTTTCTTCTCACCAAGTCAAAATGCTGTTCAAGGTCTTTTTTGAGCACGGTCATTTCAAACTCGACAGCTATTTGAGCCATGCCCGGTTGACACTCCGACCTGATTTCCTTCACATCGGGAATGGTGCGTAATTGTTCCTCCAGCACCTGAACGACCTCAAGTTCCACCTCATGTGCGGTAGCACCAGGATAGATGGCCACCACGGAAGCCTGTTTGACGGCAACTGCAGGGTCCTCCAGTTTTGGCATCCACATAAAGCTCACCACTCCAGCAATGAGGATAGCCACAACGGCACTCCAGAACAGAAGCGGTTGCTTGACAAAAAATTCAGTCACTCTTTGTGTTTTCATGATATGAACTATATCAAGCCACCCACATTGGTGGATGCCGGTTGTTGAATGATTTTCACTTTCTCCTTGTCACGCAGATAATTGACACCCGCCTTGACGACATTCTCCTCGCCCGACAGTCCGGAAGTGATGACTACACAGCCATTGTCATCAGTTCCTTCAAGCGTTACCTCCCGGCGGACGACGGTGCTGTCGGCATTGACAACCCAGACATAGGATTTGCCTCCATCTTCGAAAACAGCATGCATGGGCAGCGAGCAATTGCTGCCATGAGCACCTTTTCCCACATGGATGACCACGTTCACATTCTGTCCTGCCGTCAGATTTCCTCCCACAGCAAAGCGTGCAGTATACAACTGGTTGTTGTCGGCCTTTGGAATGATGCTCAGCAATGTCAGAGGGTAGTCATGACCATTTGCCGTGCAATACACATGATAGAAGCGCGACCTCATCATATATACACTTTGGGGCAGGCTCACTTCCACCTCCAGTCTTCTCACATCCAGCAAAGTGAAAACGGGGGTACCAGCATTCACCATTTCCGAAGGTTCGAAATTCACGCTCTTCACGATACCATTCGCGGGTGCATACAAGCGTGTGTAATCCATCTTATTCTTATTGACTTGCAATTGCACGCCCAACTGTTGCAAACCACTCACTGCTTTCTCATAATCATTGCCCGATACGCTATTCGACTCATAAAGTACCTTCAATCTGGCCACCTCGTTTTTCAGTTGGTTATATTGAATCTGCAAGGCATCAACCCCCAGTTTGTAATCTTTGCTGTCGAGGCACGCCAACAACTGGCCTTTTCTCACATGAGCACCCTCTTTAACGAAAATCTGCTCAATCTGGCCGGCTGTCTTAAATCCCACATTCGTCTCGGAATTCTCCTTGACGACACCTGAAAAACTCTTCACAGTCTCATTGCTTGCATTCTGGGGCTTCACTGTCATCACACTATGCAGGGAATCAACAGCTTTTTCCTCCTGAGCACAAGAGAACAGAAGGAAAACAGCCATGCCCAACAAGCCCAATTTAAATTTCATCATAATTTAATACTAATTTAGGTGCAAAGGTCGCTATAAAATCTAAAAGAATGATTTCCGATAATTACATCAAAACGTTCGATTTTTCCCCAAGGAAGAAAAAACAGCGCAATTATCAAGAAAAATATGTCTAAAATCACTATTTTTGCAGAAAAATAGCCCATGAAGCATAACAGTATCTCAGAAATCACCATGTCGATGTTGCCTGATATCAGCAACAACTTGACCTATAAGGATCTGTTTATTTTGGGTGACAATTTCGACGACCCCTCCCTCCCTCAGCATCGTTTGGAAGGACATCCCTTGAAAATGATGTTTGTCATTCTGATGGTGTGTTTGGAGGGACATATCCGTATGCGTGTCAACTTGCGTGAAATCACCATCACATCCAATCATTTGTTCATTGCTCCAGAAGGCAGCATTATCGACATGGTGACTTATGACGAGCCATGCAAAATCGGTTTTCTTTTCTTCTCCAACGTAGAAAGGCCCTATTTGCCCAACACCAAAACATGGATGCACATCATGAGTCTCATGAAAAACCAACCTGTCCTAATCCACATACGCGGAGAAAGCGTCCACCACTTTGTGGAATGCTATAAGTTGATACGTCATGCCATATCAGATACCAATCTAAAGAATAAGGATGATGTAATCAAAGGTTACATGCATGTCATTTCATCCTATTGGCTGAGTGAGTTTGAGGAGAACGAGCAAATGCTCCTGCATGAAAAAACAACCCGCAACGAGCAGATATTTGATGAATTCATCGAGTTGGTACGTACATATTATACAAAACATCGTGATGTGTCATTCTATGCCGACAAGTTGTGCATCACGCCCAAATACCTGAGTGTTGTAGTCAAAAATGTAAGTGGCCGCAAGCCCATGGACTGGATCCGCGACCTTGTCATCCTTGATGCAAAAGCGATGCTGCTCAATTGCAACCAAAACATTCAACAAATCAGTGACACCCTTCATTTCGCCAACCCCTCCTTCTTTGGAAAATATTTTAAGGAGTCTGTAGGCTGTTCGCCGGGAAAATACAGGAGGAATGAATATGGACTATAAAACGAAGAAAACAGGTTTAGTACTTGAGGGTGGCGCCATGCGCGGACTATTCACAGCCGGCATCCTCGACGTTCTCATGGAGAACAACATCACTTTCGACGGAGTCATTGGCGTCTCAGCAGGTGCAGCTTTTGGTGTGAATTTCGTTTCCCAACAACCAGGTCGTCCTATCCGTTACAACAAAAGGTTCGCCCGTGACTGGCGTTATTGCAGTCTTCGCTCATGGTTGACAACTGGTGACCTTTTCGGAGCACAATTTGCCTATCATGAAGTACCTGAGCGCCTTGACCCGTTCGATGACGAGGCTTTTGAGAACAACCCCACAAAATTTCATCTTGTCTGCACAGATGCAGAAACCGGGAAGGCCGTGTATAAGCACCTGACCAAGGGGGGAAGTTTGGCGTACGACTGGGTGAGAGCCTCAGCTTCCATGCCCATGGTATCGCGCCCTGTGGCATTGGAGGGAAAACTTTTGCTTGACGGTGGTGTAGCCGACTCTATTCCATTGGAATATTTCGAACGCACCGGCTACCTCCGCAATGTAGTCATTCTCACCCAGCCACAAGGCTATGTGAAAACGCACAACAAGTTAATGCCCCTGTTCAGGCTGTTTCTCCGCAAATATCCCCAAATGATTCACGGACTTGATGTCCGCCATGAGATGTACAATCAGCAACTGGCCTATGTAGCCAGGCGAGAACAAGAAGGAACAGCCCTTGTCATACGTCCCAAAACAGCATTGCACATAGGCCATATTTCTCACGACCCCGAAGAGATGCAAGCCATATATGACATAGGCCGTTCGACTGGTTTGGAACGTCTGAACGACATCAAGGAATTTATCAGCAGAACAGAATAGAAGGAACCTCTATTTACGGCAAGAAGGGCATCCTGAACCGTCGAAGCAATGTGTACAAATATTGCATTTGGGCAGGCCTATAGCCCGAATAAGATTTTCTATCTTATTGAATTTCAGCGTTGTTATACCCAACCTACGTGCTATTTCATCCACCATTCTCTTGTATTCAGGACTATCTGTGGTAGCATATTTTTCAAGATTGACATCAGGTGCACCCTCAAAATCCTGAATGATACGGCGTGTAATCAATTCCAAGTCACTTTTAGAACTGGTGAAATTGACAAAGGGACATCCGTAGACAAGAGGAGGACATGAAATTCTGGCATGCACTTCCGTTGCACCGTAATCAAAGAAAGTGCGGACATTATCCCTCAGCTGAGTACCGCGGACAATGGAATCATCGCAGAAGACCACCCTTCTTCCAGAGAGGATAGCACGGTTGGGTATCAGTTTCATTTTTGCCACGAGTTTTCTCCTTGACTGGTCGCCCGGAGTGAAACTTCTCGGCCATGTAGGAGTGTACTTGAGCACAGCCCTCTTATAAGGAATACCCTTGCCCTGAGCGTATCCCAATGCCATGCCCACGCCGGAGTCGGGCACACCACATACGATATCAGCCTCGGTATCATCCTCCTGGCCCATGAAGAATCCATTGCGCTCACGCACATCCTCCACATTGATGGAATTGTAATCACTGGTGGGGAATCCATAATATACCCAGAGGAAAGAGCAGATATGCTCTGTGCCAGAAGCTTCCTGCAGAACAGTGAGTCCATCCGACTGAATTTTAACAATTTCCCCCGGTCCAAGATCATGACAAGGTTGATAATCGAGATTAGGGAAACTGGATGACTCACTCGAAGCCGCATAAGCTCCTTCCTTCTTTCCTATCACGATGGGAGTCCGCCCATAGCGGTCGCGGGCAGCAATGATGCCATTCTCTGTAAGAATCAACATTGAGCAAGACCCGTCCACTTCATTAAAAACACGATTAATTCCATCAACGAAAGAATTGCCCATGTTGATAAGCAGAGCCACCAATTCGGTCTGGTTGATTTTATTAGCCGACATCTCGCTAAAATGCATTCTTTTAGCCAAGAGTTTTTCGGCTATCTCACGCTGATTATTGATTTTTGCTACTGTGACGACAGCGAATCTTCCAAGATGTGAGTTGACAATGATAGGTTGCGGGTCGGTGTCACTAATCACCCCTATTCCCTGACAGCCATGAAACTGGTCTAATTCATCTTCAAATTTGGATCTGAAATAATCCCTTTCCAGGCTATGAATAGACCTCGAGAATCCCTTATCAGGATCAAACGTGGCCATTCCCGCTCGTTTAGTACCAAGGTGTGAGTTGTAGTCAGTTCCATAAAAAAGATCGTTTACACAATCATCAACGGAAATAGTGCCGAAAAAACCGCCCATTAGATAAGAAAATTACATTACTGTCTTAAAAAACACAAATATGCATGCAAAGGTAGTGGTTTGACACGTCAATGCAAAATTTCCAAAGATTTTTTTTGTTTGAAATCCTTGTTTCATGATATATGTCACCTGACAAACCCGGCCGACATCAAAAATGGTAAAAAAAAATGCAAATCCATGATAATAATCAACAGAAATTTGTATATTTGACGCGTGTTTTTATGTGAAGGACACGATATTACACCATTAAATAATAACCCAAACAACAAGAATTACTATGAGCGACTTTGATGAGATTCTTAAGAAAATGCGCGAGGGATTAGGCGAAATGGCCTCTGAAGCCCAAGCAAAGTACAATGATTTAGTGGCCTATCTTGACAGCCATGACTCAGATGAGATTAAGGCCGATTTGAAGAAGATGGCAGAGAAAGCCACTTCTGAAGTAAAGGAGGGAGCAGACAAAGCCAAAGAAGAATGGGACAAACTGGATGTAAAAGAGAAGCTCAACGACATGCGTGAAGACCTTGAAGAAGGCATGGGCAAAGCCAAGAGCAAAGTCGAGGAAATCAAGAAAGACTACCAAGAGGGCAAATACGATGAAAAGATCAACGATGCCCGTGAAAAGATTGAGGATGGTATGGACAAGGCCAAAGAAATTGTCGGCACTGGTCTCACTGCCATTCAGAAGCAGTGGGAAGAATTGCGCAAGCAGTTGAACATCTGATTGTCAGATGTAATATTCAGCAGAGTCCACAAGTCCTGCCCTCAGTGCATACCTTGTGGCTTCATGGATATTGTTGACCCCAAGTTTCCGGAATATATTTTTCCGATGGGTATTGACTGTATGGAAGCTGGAGAAGCGTTTTTCGGCAATTTCTTTCGTTGTCATTCCCAAAGCGATATCCTTCAGCACTTCCGTCTCAGTACGAGTAAGGATGGTTTTTTCCTCTACCTGAGGTGCGGTTAGAATCATTTCAGTTATACGCTGGCAGATAAACCTCTGCGAGCGTATGGCTTTTTTTATGCATTCCCTGATTTCAGAGAGAGAGGACTCTTTGAGCAAGACACTTACCCTCGGTGAGGCAGCTATGACCATTCTGATGAAGTCGAGGCTAAGGTCCTCACTGAAAAGAATCCATTGTGATGCCCCAAACCTGTCGACGAAAATCAGCATTTCATCAACATCGTTGAAATCGAACAACGTATAATCAATGACGACCACCGACTCGGGACGTTCTTTTAGTGACATCAACAAGGCATTCTTGTCCGTAGCAGTGAGGATGACATCCTCTGCCATCTGTTGCATGACCAATTGCAGTCCCGCCCTTGTGATATCCTGATTATCAGCCAATATTACACTCATACCCAACAAATTAGAAAGGAAGCAACAGTTCAGGTTCCACATCACATTTTTCGAATCCCATCTCTTGGGATTTCTCCGTCGACATCACGCTATAGACAGCCTCAGCTTCTGCACAAATATCAGCATGAGCATTCTCCAACGTGCAATTAATGAACACCAGTCTTCCACGTTGTTCCCTGATGCGTGCCCGAATGGTAATCTGAGTTTCATCGCTTCTGACGGGTTGTTTGAAAGTGACATTGAGTCTTGCAGTCATGCCAGCAGCCTGCAGTTTTCTTGTCACCACCCATCCGGCAGTCTCGTCGAGCAATGTAGATATGATACCTCCATGAAGTACGCCCACCCATCCTTGAAAATGGGATTGAGGTTGCCAGAAGCTCACGATTTCGTCATCTTGCTCAAAAAATTGCAGGTGCAGACCAATAGGATTGCCCGGTGCGCATCCGAAGCAATTATATCCTTCCTTGTTTACCCAGGGATTAATGATTTTTCTCATAAAGCAGAAAGTATGCAGTTAAATAATTATGACCATGTTGACACTCGATGAAGATTAGAAGGAGAACTCGAATCCTATTCTCACGCCATGCTGTTTGACGCCCGGATAGTGATAATTCATCCTCCACACATAATCAATCTCGAACAGTTTCAGAATATTATGTATTCCGACATTGAATTCAAGATAAGGTTTGTTCTTATCCATCAGTCTGGTGCCTTCGGGCAGGATGAACAAGAAATCCGACCCGGCGTTTCTATCCAACGTAGGATTGTTCTTATCGGTGAGCGTCCCCAGCAAGCCTTTAACACCGATTTTCTCACGCCATTTCAGTTTCTGCAGCAATGGTATGCGGTTGAACAGTTTGCCGCTGATGTCCCAGTTGACATCCAAGGAAGTATACCTGTCGTTGAGGAACTCCATGTTGTCGATGAGAGAGAACGTTCCATCTTCAAGAATATACGACAGATTGGATGCCGGCATGATGAGAAGTGGGAACGGCACTTTGTTCCATTGCGCCCCTGCTTTCCACCGTACGTTGAGTCTACCCCAACTGTTCAGCCACCATCGTTTATAGAGCCCCACCTCGGTGAAATTATACTTATACTGTCCACCCAGCAATCCGTCAAATCCCATTGTATGAGATATGGAGTATTCCGGTGCATCGAAATTGATGGGGAATCTTGACTGCTTGGTGTTGATATACGTACGTCCAGGACAATAGATGAAAGCCATGGATAATTCCGTTGTTCTGATTTTCTTGACGGGTTCTGCATCGACCACCCGCTTGAAAGCCAGATTACCAGTAGACTCGTTGGATTCGGTCTTGAAATCGATGATTGTTCTCATGCCGGCTTCCGTTTCCCAATCCAATTTCAATTGCTGTCTGTTATAGAAATACATTTGGTCGGCTTTCGACCATTTCAGCGAAGTGAAGACATTGTCTTTATCGGTATAGAGGAACTTGTCGGAAGGAGACATGACATCATATACACTGGTAAAAGAAATCGATTTGGTCGGAAATTCAGCAGGCAGATACTGTTTCTCGTTGAAAGAATAAGTGAACTGAGTGCTATAGTAATTCTTCTTTGTGTTTTTTCCGTAGGCATAATATCCCTTCCAGAAAAGATGTGGCATCAGTGCGGCTGTCGTTTGCCCGCCAAACCTGAATCTCAAGCCATCAACAAAATTGCTGGAAACAATGGTGTTGACCGGACCGATATCGAACTTGGCAGTCTTGCCTACTCCACCGCCAACCTCAATATTATTTTCTATCAGAATTTTTGAACCAAACAGGATATATTTAAAGCCTTTGACACCTTTCATCTTCGAGAGAAAATTGTCCATACCCGCCTCGCTTCTGGAGAGTTCCCCTCTTCTATACTCGTTCCAATACGCCTCATCACGCATCCTTGCCTTCGGATTGACGGTTTTCTTGGCTTTCCCTTTGAACATTTTGGGCGGAATAGGGTCGAAAGAATACTGGTCCAGGTAAGTAGACCTGATGATGACGGCTTTAGACAAGAATTGGGTAATGGCCATTTCGACAATCATATTATCGATGTTCAACACCCATTCCCCATTCTCCAACTGAGTGTATTCTTGTTCGATACGCATGTTTTCCACGAAATTGACCCCACTCCTTTTAGGAATGGTCAGATTGCACCGTTTCACGTGCAATGAAGAATCGGCCAGGACAAACAATTCCCCCCTAAAGCCAAAATCCTGTTGGTTGTTGGGTGTGAACTGCAGATGATAGCACAAATCCCGCCCCACAAAGACCGTGTCCTCGATGTAGTATCGATAGAACGCAACCGCATCCTTCCCGATAGGGCTGGTGAACATGTATTGCAGGAGTCTTATCTGGTCATCATAAATATCCACATCAGTAAAGGCGTCCTTCAAGATAGTATTGAGCGTGCCGCCTGTTTCCAGCAATTGATTGACGCCCTTGCTTTGTTGGGCATAGACGATATCCTTCTCACCCTTAGGAGTCTTCCTGTAGATATGTCCCGATACCGTTTCGTCGACGGAAATGGGCAATATCAGTTTGTTGTTGAATGGGCAGAATTCCACCTGTTCAGCCATCCACTGCTGATTATGTTTTTGTACGAATTCTATCTCATCGGGTGAAACGTCGTTCACAGCCAGCGTTATTTTCTGGTATTTATTGAATTGATAAAAATCATGGTTTTCCAGTTCGGTGCGTTTTTTTGCCTCCACCACCCGTTTCATCAATTCCACCGCCGGATTGTTTTTTCGGCTGTACTTACCCTTTCTCTTTGTTTCCACGATGACCTCATCAAGTCTGTGAGCCTCAGGTTTCAATCTGACCGTGATGAAATCAGGTGTGTTATGCTTGATATTGAATGATTCCGACTTATATCCGACAGCCTTGACAGTGAGTGTCCATCCGTTGTGTCTTTCCACAGAGAAATGTCCGAAGCGGTCGGCAGCGATAGCGATATGCTTTCCTTTGTAAATGATGCTTGAGAACGGAATGCTGTCTCCTGTTTCCCTATCGAGAACGACCCCTTTGAGTTGTGCATCAGCGACAGCAGGTATCCACATGATGAAGCATGCAAGAAACAATCTTGCACGAATCATCATCAAGGAACTGCAAACGCTGCGCAGTATCATACCAATTGAGAATTCAAGTAGTTAAAAAGTCGTCCTAATAGTAAACCTCACTCCCCACTTGCTTGCTGTCGGCAAATTGAGGTAAGTGAATCTTCTCACATACTCAACATGCACAAGTTTGAGAATATTATGAATACCAAATGAAGCCTCCACGTAAGGAGTTTTCCAGTCCATGACATAACATCCTTCGGGGAAAGCCATGAGGATAGAACTGTTCTCATTACGATGAAGATACGGATTGTTCTTGGTCGTCAATTTACCCCAGAGACACTTCACCCCAATCCATTCTCTCCACTTCAATTTGTGAAGGAATGGGATGCGGATGAATATTTTGCCATTGAGGTCCCAGTCCAACATGGCAGAGGCATAGCGGTCGTTGAGGAACTCCATGTTGTTGATAAGGTTGAAAGTCTGGTCCTCAAGAATGTAACCGAGATTGGCCACAGGCATAATCAGCAAAGGATAAGGAACCTGGTTCCACTGTGCACCAAACTTGATTCTGGTATCCAACTTACCCCAGTTCATCGGAATCCAAACGCGTTTATAGAATTCACCCTCCGTGAAATTGTAACGGTATTTTCCCCCCAGGACACCTTTGAATCCCATGGTATGCTGCAACCGGAACACCGGGGCATCCAGATTGAGCGGCCATCTATGCTGTTTGGTGTTGATGAAGGTCTCTCCAGGTGCATACCTTAATCCAAAGGTTGCTTCAGTATATCTGAGCGAGGGTAACAGTTCATGGTCGGAGAGGCGCTCGAAAGCGATTTCCCCGATGGGTTGCACCTTCTCGGTCTTAGCCTCAGCAAACACCTTGAATCCCCATTCCTGCTCATAATCGAAATATACAGCCTGCCGGTTATACAGGAACATCTTGTTGATAGGATGCACCTTGAACGAGGTGAACATATTGTCCTTATCCGTCTGTATGAACTTATCCGACGGCAAAGCCACATCCCTCATCGACTGGACAGTGATGGCTTGTTTGGGGAATTCCCTTGGCAGATAGCCAGGTTTGTTGAACGTGTAGATGAACTGTGCGTCATAATAGTTTTGTTTCGACACCATACCTCTTGCCACATATCCCTTCAAGAAAATATGCGGATGCAAATTGGCTGTTGTCTGTGCACTGGCCCTGAGTCTCCACTTATCATAGAAGTTTTGTGAGACAATCGTGTTGACCGGTCCGATGTCAATCTTACTTGGGTGTTCCTTAGAGCCAGTTTCTACGAAGTTCTCAATCAACGCCTTCAAGCCAAATACAATATATTTGAACCCTTTCAGTTCCTCCACATGTTTGATAAACGCATCAATGGAGTTTTCACTTGTGGTGAGTTCCACCTGTCTGTACTCTTTCCAGAAGTCATCCCCCCGCATCTCGGCATAAGCATCCTTCAACACGTCTTTTTTACCTCTCAACAGAGGTTTGGCAATCTCCTCGAATGAGAAGTCGGTTCGTCGTGTTGTACGTATGACAATGAATTTGGAGATGAATTTCGCCATTTTCAGTTCAACGAACATATCATCGATATTGAGCACCCACTCCCCGTTGGGAAGTTGGTTGAACTCCTGGATACATTTCATATTCTCCACCCAGTTGACATCACTGGTTTTGGGAATCGTCAGTTCACAGCGTTTCACCTGATAGGAAGAGTCGGCCATGACATACAGTTGTCCCCGGAATCCAAAGTCTTGCTGGTTGTTGGGGGTGAAATCCAGCAAGAAACACTTGTCATTTCCAAGGAAAAGAGTGTCGGTGATATAAAACCTGTAGAACTGGATGGCATCCTTACCAATAGGACTTGTGAAAGGATATTGGAACAGTCGTACCTGGTCCTCATAGATATCCACATCCGTAAAGACATCCTTGAGCACTGTTGTGAGCACATCACCCGTCTGGAAAAGGTCATTGATTCCGGTCGAGTTTTGTCCCTTTATAATGCTCTTTTCAGTTTGGGGGTCTTTGCGGTAGAGTTTCTGCACCAGCATTTCATCTACCGAGACTGGTAGAATCAGTTTCTCATTATACTGACACACCTCCACCTGATTGAGCAACCAGGAATGCTTTTTGAAGACCTTTGACTCCAAGTCCTCTGGAGTCAAATCATTGAGAGCCAGAGTGATTTTCTGATAATTGTTATACTGGCAGAAGTCATGATTTTTCAGGTCGGTGTGCTTTTTCGAAGCGATGACTTTTTTCATCAACTCCACAGCGGGATTATTTTTCCTGCTGTATTTAGAAGACCTTTTTTTCTTGTATGTGAACTCATCCAGTTTTTTTGTATCCGACTTTAGTTTGATGACCAGATGGTTAGGTGTAGAGGAAGTGATGTTGATGACCTGTGGCACATAGCCCACAGAACTGATGGTAAGTCTCCATCCATTATGTCTGTCAACCGAAAATTTTCCTTCTGCATCGCTTGAAACAGCCACTTTATTTCCACGATAAACTGCACTGGCAAAGGGAATTGGTTCCCCATTGGCTTCATCAATTATCTCGCCAGTAATTTGAGCATGGATGCCTAAAGAAAAAAAGATTGCTATGCAAATAAAAACTAATAACCTTTTCAATTTTTAAATCAAATAATGAATTTGGGGTGCAAAGTTACTGAATACTTATAAGATTGAGCCAAAACTGCATATTATTTTTTAGTTTTTAATTTTTTTTATTCGAAGAGCGGACGAAATTAAATAAAATGGTTTAATTTTGCACATTAGTATGGCAAACGAACAATCAAAGATACATCCTCCTTTTCTACCTGTAATGATAGGAACGGGGCTGGGTTCTGGTTTCTTCCCATGGGGTCCAGGGACGGCAGGTGCCATCTTAGCCACAGCGATATGGTATGTGCTTTGGATGTATCTCAGTCCGTTTACCTTAGTTGTGGTCACAGCAGCCCTCATTTTGATTTTCACCCTGTTAGGAACATGGGCCACCTCAAAACTGACACCCTATTGGGGTGACGACCCCCATCGGGTAGTCGTTGATGAAATGGTAGGAGTTTGGATACCTCTCTTGTTGGCAACAAGTGGTCTCACGGCCCTTTTGTCGCTATTACTTTTCCGATTTTTCGACATATTGAAGCCCTTGGGTATTCGAGCCATCGACCGGAAGAAAGGAGCATTTTGGGTAATGTTCGACGACATTATTGCCGGCATCTACTCAGCCATTGTTCTTTTCGTCATAGTCCAAGCATACTCTCTGTTGAAATGAACATTAAAGGTCTGAAGAAAGAAATATGGTTGTTTTTGAAAGCCCAGTTGTCGGCACAAACCGCCACTGTCGTCGATTTCAGCGTATCCCTTCTTTTGGCCGAACTGTTTGGTTTATGGTATGTCGGAGCTTCATTTCTCGGAGCGGTATCGGGCGGTATATGCAACTGTGTCATCAACTACCGTTGGGTATTCGGTTCGGACGGTCAGGCCAAGCGTTATGTAGCCATCAAATATCTATTAGTCTGGGTAGGCAGCATCCTTCTCAACACCGGCGGCACCTATCTGTTCACCGAGATGTCGGGCCATCATTTCATCTTTGCCAAGGCCCTTGTGAGTATAGCCGTAGCCCTATTGTGGAACTATCAGTTACAAAGGCTTTTTGTCTACAAGGACCAACATTTGATCCACCCCACACATCACAAAAAAGACAACAATTAAGAATTAGACATGGATTATAGGACAATCATTCAAAAATTCATCTACGTCATCATCAATCCGCTCATCAAGGCGATGATACGAATAGGCATCACGCCCAACCTGACAACCACGCTCGGTTTTTTAGGCAACATTGGTGCAACTTGTCTATTTATTGCCGCTGCATTGGATATGCAAAGCGGCAAGCAGGAAGTAGCCTTCTCCCTCCTTTGCTGGGGAGGAGTGGTCATTCTTCTTGCAGGACTGTTCGACATGATGGACGGCCGTTTGGCACGTCTTGGAGGCATGTCAACAGTATTTGGTGCATTGTGGGATTCCACCCTTGACCGGTATAGTGAATTGGTAACACTATTCGGCATCTGTCTGGTTTTTATACAGTCAGGATGGTTTTGGCTGGGTGTGACCACTTTTGCTGCCATGGTAGGTTCCGTCATGGTGAGTTATGTCCGTGCACGTGCCGAAGGCCTTGGCATAGAATGCAAGGTGGGACTTATGCAGCGCCCTGAGCGAGTAGTTGTAACAGCCTTGGCCGCCATTGTGTCGGGTGCTACCGGCAACCTTTGGTGGCTTGCCGGAGGTATGATACTGATTGCCCTATTAGCCAATCTAACCGCTTTTTGGCGCATTGCCCATTGCTACAAGGTATTAAGCAAACAAGATGGCCAGCACTAAGAACACACATTGGCAAGCTCCCGGTCGGGTGGAGACCATTGTAGAATTGTCGCTCTCCATTCTCTATCTCTTGTTTCAGGGATTGTTTGTGGATATTACCCCCTTGCACTTGTTGATTGTCGGATTGTTCAACCTGCTATTCTTTGCCCATCAATCCACCCGCAAGTTGGCCATTGCCCTGTTGCCATTCGTGGCGTTTGGGGTGAGTTATGACTGGATGCGGCTTTATCCGAACTATAAAGTCAACCCGATAGACATTCGAGGTCTTTATGAAGCAGAGGCCAGCCTTTTCGGCATCACGAATGGTGGAACGACTCTTACCCCCTGTGAGTTTTTCAACATCCATCATGCCCCCTTTGCCGATTTGATGGCAGGTATTTTCTATCTATGCTGGGTACCGGTACCTATAGCATTCGGCATATGGCTATATCTGAAGAAAGACTACAAGACGTATTTACATTTCTCGATTGTTTTCCTCTTTGTCAATCTCATTGGTTTTTGCGGCTATTACATCCATCCGGCGGCACCACCATGGTATGCCATCAACTACGGTTTCGAACCCATTTTCAACACGCCCGGCAATGTTGCCGGTCTTGGCCGGTTCGATGAGTTGGTGGGTCTTCCCATCTTTGCCAACATCTACAATGGCAATGCCAACATATTTGCGGCAGTGCCATCCCTTCATGCCTCCTATATGCTCATTACGACGATTTATGCCATCATGAGCCATCGCTCGAAGCTGCTCATCCTGTTGTTTGCATTCATCACCCTGGGTATCTGGTGGACAGCCGTGTACTCCTGCCATCACTATGTCATCGACGTACTGCTCGGCATAGGCACCGCTATTTTGGGTATTCTGATTTTTGAGCAGCTACTGATGCGAATCCGTCCTTTCAGCCGATTCATCAACCGTTACTCAGAAGTCATCACCCAATGAACAGAATTCTCCGCAACCTGCTGACCATCATCCTGGGATTGAGTTCATCACTTGTCTCAGGACAGACCACTTTGGATGTAGAGACTCAGGCCACCGTCTCATCGGGTGACCACACCCCATTTTGGCTTCAAGCCAACAAATATGGTCTCAGCAGTTTGGAGAAGACAAACGGATATCTCCGTGCCCATCTATATCATCCGGTTTCCAACGACAGCACCCGTGATTTTGAGTTTGGTTGGGGAGCCGATGTGGCAGTAGCCCATCATTTCACCAGCACCATGGTGATACACCAAGCCTATGCCGAGGCAAGATGGCGTCATGGATTACTCACTATTGGCAGCAAGGAACAACCTCTGCAGTTGAAGAGCAATGAGCTAAGCAGCGGTTCTCAGACATTGGGTATCAATTCCCGTCCTGTCCCTTCCGTCAGATTAGAGTTAAAAGACTATTGGACAGTCCCTTACACCCGAGGTTTGGTAGCACTAAAAGCACACATGGCCTATGGCATTCAGACAGACGACCGTTGGCAAAAGGATTTTACCCATCAACAATCCAAATACACAGAGCACACCTTGATACACACGAAATCGGGCTATATTCGCGTCGGCAATCCACGGCGGGCTGTCACCATGGAGATAGGCCTTGAGATGGGTTGTCTTTTCGGAGGCCGTTCCCATCAGTTTTCCACGGGCAAGGAAAGCATTCTTGAAAACGATGGTGGTTTTCTGGGATTCCTTCACGCTTTTGTACCTGCAGGAGGAGACAAGGAAGAAGGAGATTACAAGAACAAGGAGGGCAACCATTTGGGCAGCTATGTGCTCCGTCTGAACATCGACCAGCCCACGTGGAATGCCGGCATCTATGGCGACCATTTTTTCGAAGACAGTTCCCAGATGCTTTTCTTTGAATACGACGGTTATGGTGAGGGAGAGCATTATAATGATTGGGAAAAAAGCCGTTGGTTTCTATATCATCTCCGTGACATGATGCTGGGTGCAGAAGTCCGTTTGAAGCGTCAGCGTTGGGTAAACCATCTGGTCTGTGAGTATATCTATTCCAAACACCAAAGCGGTCCCGTCTATCATGACCGTACACCCCACTTGTCAGACCATGTGGCAGGACGAGACAACTATTACAATCATTACATCCATACGGGATGGCAGCACTGGGGGCAAGTACAGGGCAATCCACTCTACCGCTCCCCCATCTACAATGAAGATGGAACCATCCGTGTGCTCAACAACCGTTTTTCCGCCTGGCACATAGGCATTGGCGGCACGCCGTTGCCGGGCATGAGTTATCGTATCCTTGCCACATGGCAACAAGGGTTCGGCACATACGATGACCCCACCACGAAGCCTGAATACGGCAGATATTTCCTGGCGGAATGCAAATATGCCTTCCCCACCAACAACGTGCTCCACGACTGGAGCATCAAATGCGCATTCGGTTACGACCATAGTTACTGGACAGGAGACAATATTGGTGGTCAAGTCACGCTTGCCCGTCGAATACCATTCAATTGAGAAAAATCATGACAGGAATCATCTTGCTCGCAGCCTTGTTTCTCAGCCATTATTTAGCAGACTTCTGTTTTACTACCCGTTCCATGATAGTTGCGAAGTCGGATGGCAGAACTTTGTTTCCCATCATATTGCACGCATCCATTCATGCTTTTCTGATGGGAATCTGCCTTATTATCTTTGGCACAACCATCCAACTTCTTTTAGGTCTCTTTTTATTGGAATTTATTTCACATTTTGTTATCGACACGACCAAAGGTCGGTTAACCCATGCCTACCCCAAATTGGCCGACAATCACCAAAAGCCCTATTGGATTGTTTACGGGATGGACCAACTCCTTCATCAACTCATCATCATCGCCATTTGGGGCATTGCCACGTATCATTTTTCATTGTGAATCTGTTTTTCGTGTTTCCGGGAAAGAGGTTTTGATAAATTGTGGGCAGATTTTTCCAAATAAAGCGAAGAAAGTCTGAAATAGTAATTGGAAAAACAAGGATTTCTCCATAATAATGAGTAACTTTGCAGCGGATTGAATGATGTAAGGGTAAGAACCGACAATTCAGCCCGCCATCATTAAGATTTTGAACAATTAATAGAAAATGGAATTTGAAATCATTGCCAAAACATTCATGGGGCTGGAACCCATTTTGGCGCAAGAACTGACAGAGCTTGGTGCAAACGATGTGCAGATAGGTCGCCGTATGGTGTCTTTTAAGGGTGACAAAGAGTTGTTATACAGAGCCAACTTTCAATTACACACAGCCATCCGCATTCTCAAGCCCATTATCCATTTCAAGGCCAGAAGTGCAGACGACGTATACAATGAAGTATCTAAGGTGGACTGGTCAATCTATCTTGACAACAACAAAACTTTTGCAGTAGACTCCGTGGTGTTTTCCGATGAATTCCGCCACTCCAAATTTGTTGCCTACAAGGTAAAGGATGCCATTGTGGATCAATTCCGCGAGCGCACTGGCACCCGTCCTAACATTTCCGTCACCAACCCTGACATACGTCTTCACATACACATCTCGGATGAAGACGGGACGCTAAGTCTTGATTCCAGCGGCGAGTCACTTCACAGGCGTGGTTACCGTCAAGAATCAGTAGAAGCACCACTCAATGAGGTGTTGGCAGCCGGTATGATACTTATGACAGGTTGGAAAGGCGACTGCGACTTCATCGACCCGATGTGCGGTTCAGGCACCCTTCTGATAGAAGCAGCCCTGATAGCCCGCAACATCTCTCCAGGTGTATTCCGCAAGAGTTATGCCTTTGAGAAATGGAATGACTTCGATGCAGAGTTGTTCGACATGATATACAACGACGACAGCAAGGAGCGTGAATTTGCCCATCACATCTACGGATATGATGTGGACATCAAGAGTGTGAACACCGCCCGTCTCAATGTCAGGGCAGCAGGTTTCACCTCTTGTATCAGTGTGGAGCAGGCAGACTTCAAGGATTTCACGCAACCAGCAGAAAAGAGTATCATGGTGACCAACCCACCATACGGTGAGCGCATCTCCACTCCAGACTTGTTAGGAACCTACCGGATGATAGGTGAAAAGTTGAAGCATGCCTTCGTAGGCAATGAGGCATGGATACTGAGTTACCGTGAGGAATGTTTCGAGGAGATAGGTCTCCGCCCATCCATCAAGTATCCGGTCTACAATGGCTCATTGGAATGCGAGTTCCGCAAGTACATGATTTTCGATGGCAAGTTGAAAGCATTCCGCAGTGAAGGCGGTGTGGTGAAGACGAAAGAGGAAATCCGTGTCATGTCGGAAAAACACCGTTTCAAAAAGCACCGCGATTTCAAACAACGTCTTGAAGAGGATGAAGTCAGCAATGAAGAAGGCGACATCCGCACGTTTACGTTCCACAGTCGTGAGATTACGGGATTCAAGCACGAGGAGCGTCCTCCCCGTCGCCGTGATGACCGTGATGAGTCAGAGAAGAAAGGCCGCAGTTTCCATGATGACCGCCGCAAGGGAGACCGTCGTCCATCAAGAAACAAGGACTTCGGCAGCCGCGGTGAGGGCAGATGGAAGAAAGGCGGTGACCGGCGTAATGACCAAAGACGCAACGACAGAAAGAGAGACGACCATGATGAATAGACCCTTGAAAACAGTGTTGGCGATATGCTTAGCCACACTTTGCGTGACGACTATGGCTCAAAAGAAACCGCTAACCCTTGAGGAACTGAATTACGGCGGGAAGAACTACCGCCAAATGAACCCGGCCACAGAAAACTATGCGTGGTGGGGAAACCAGCTTGTGAAAAACGAGCAGGAGCAATGCACGGTCATCAACCCCTCAAAGGGTGACAGCCATGTGCTTTTCCTTTTGAGCGACCTGAACAGCCAGCTTGGCGAAAGCGATGCCGTCAGGAGTTTGTATTCATCCGAGTTTCCCTATCCCGACAGCACCCTTGTCATGATAGACAATAGAGACTGCCGGATACTGTATGACTGGAAGAAAAACAAAGTGGTATGGAGCCAGACCTCCGGTTATGAGACGAGTGACTGGAGCGCTGTCTCAAGAAACCTTGCCTTCGTGAAAGACAATCAGTTGTGTGTAGCCGACAAGAACGGCAAGGTGACCAAAATCACCTCTGACGGCAGTAGGGAGGTTGTCTATGGTCAGAGTGTCCATCGTGACGAATGGGGCATTTGGAAAGGTACATTCTGGAGTCCCAACGGAAACCTCCTCGCATTCTACCGCATGGACCAAAGCATGGTGACAGACTATCCTCAGGTCAACACGGACACACGTATTGCCACAGAGGAGCCCGATAAATACCCGATGGCAGGCGAGACCAGTCATATTGTGACCGTCGGAGTCTATGACGCCCATAGTGGCAAGACCATCTATCTGGACACAGGAGACACCACCGACCGTTTCCTTACCAACATTGCCTGGTCGCCCGATTCCAAGCAGATATACATACAGGAGCTCAACCGCGACCAGACCGACATGGAGTTGACCGTCTACGATGCCGTGAGCGGAAAGCGCAAGGGAGTGATATACAGCGAGCACAACGACCGTTATACCGAGCCGCTTACGCCTATCACCTTCCTTCCGTGGAACAGCAGTCAGTTTATCCTCCAAAGTCAAAAAGACGGCTACAACCACCTCTACCTGATGGATGTCAATGGCCATCAAATCAAACAAATCACGAAGGGTGACTGGGTAGTTTTAGATTTGGTGGGATTCAACAAGAAACGCAAATGCGCCGTCATTCTCTCGACAGAGGCCAACCCTATCCAGAACAACCTCTACATGGTGAATCTCTCCAACGGAAAACGTACGTTGCTCGATAATGGCCGCGGATGTCACGGCAATGTGTGGCAAGCAGACGGAAGACATACGAGCATATTATCTTCCTCAGGAGAATACATCTACGACAACTATACAGAACCAGATGTACCGCGCAACATTTCCCTTCTCTCATTGGGAAACCGTACGGAGAAAATCCTTTTTACAGCTCCAGACCCATGGGAAGGCTATGACGTGCCGGAATTCAGTTGTGGAACCATCAAAGCAGCCGACGGGCAGACCAACCTGTATTACAGAATGGTGAAGCCCACCAATTTCGACCCTTCACGCAAATACCCCACTGTGATTTACGTGTATGGCGGTCCCCATGCCCGCAATGTGGAAGCCCGCTGGCATTATTATTCCCGCGGCTGGGAGAGTTATATGGCTCAGAAAGGCTATCTGCTTTTCATTCTCGACAACCGAGGCAGCAAAGACCGAGGACTTGCATTCGAGCAAGCGACATTCCGGCAATTGGGTCAAATAGAAATGGAAGACCAGATGTGCGGTGTGAACTATCTCAAGAGTCTGCCCTATGTGGATGCCGACAGGATAGGTGTTCATGGATGGAGTTTCGGCGGCTACATGACCATAACCCTGATGACCCACTATCCCGAGATTTTCAAGGTGGGCGTCGCCGGTGGTCCGGTGATTGACTGGAGATGGTATGAGGTAATGTACGGCGAACGCTATATGGACACGCCGCAGACCAATCCTGAAGGCTACGAGAAGACCTCCCTTCTCAATCAAGCCCCCAACCTCAAGGGTAAACTGCAGATTATTCAAGGTATGAACGACAAGACCGTTGTTCCTCAGCATGCTTTGTCGTTTATTGATGCCTGCATCAAAGCCGGCACTCAGCCCGATTTCTTCGTTTATCCAGGAGAGCCACACAATATGCGCGGACGCAAGAGTGTTCACCTGCACGAACGCATCACCCAATATTTTGAGGATTACCTGAAGTAGTCCACAACCCGTAAGAAAATCAACCAATATGAATATACTGTTAATAGGGAGTGGCGGCCGTGAGCACGCACTCGCCTGGAAAATAGCCCAAAGCAAGAAAGTAGACAAATTGTATATTGCCCCAGGTAATGCCGGCACCACTCAAGTAGGTGAGAATGTGCCCATCAAGGTCGATGATTTCGAATCATTGAAAGCGTTTGCCTCAACCCATGACATCCAGATGGTGGTGGTAGGTCCAGAAGACCCATTGGTAAAAGGCATCTATGATTCCTTCAAGGCTGATGAGCGTACCTCGTCGATACCCGTTATTGGTCCGTCAGCACAAGGAGCAGTATTGGAGGGCAGCAAGGATTTCGCCAAGGCTTTCATGGCCCGTCATGGCATCCCTACCGCACGCTACCAGACATTCGACGGCAACAGTCTTTCTGAGGGACTGGCATTCCTGGAAACGATGAATCCCCCCTATGTTCTCAAGGCCGACGGTCTCTGCGCCGGCAAGGGAGTACTGATTGTCGACACCTTGGAAGAAGCCCAACAACAGTTACGCGACATGTTGGGCGGTATGTTTGGCAATGCCTCAGCCCGTGTGGTCATAGAAGAGTATCTCAGCGGCATCGAATGTTCGGTTTTCGCCCTGACAGACGGGAAGCACTATCAATTGCTCCCCGAGGCCAAAGACTACAAGCGTATCGGCGAGCACGATACCGGCCTGAATACCGGCGGAATGGGCAGTGTCAGTCCAGTTCCTTTTGCCACCAGAGAATGGATGGAGAAAGTGGAGAACGACATTGTTCGTCCAACGGTAGAGGGTTTATACTCAGAGAACATTGATTATAAAGGATTTATCTTCTTCGGTCTCATCAATGTGGATGGCAATCCCAAAGTGATAGAATACAATTGCCGCATGGGAGACCCCGAAACAGAGACCGTGATGTTGCGGTTGAAGAGCGACATTGTCGACTTGTTTGAGGGAGTAGCCCAAGGCAATCTCGATGAGTATCAGGTAGAAACCGATGAGCGTAGTGCTGTATGCGTGATGCTTGTCAGCGGCGGTTATCCACAATCCTACAAGAAAGGATACCCCATTCATGGTTTGGATACCGTGGAAGGTTCTATTGTGTTCCATAGCGGCACCTCATTGAAAGATGGCCAGGTAGTGACCGCCGGAGGTCGTGTGATAGCCGTGAGCAGTTATGGCAGCAACAAGGCAGAAGCCCTTCAGAAGAGTTTTACAGAAGCACAGAAGATAACATTTACCGACAAGTATTTCCGTAGCGATATCGGCAGCGATCTATAAGCATCAGAGATGGCTTACAAGAGATTTCAGAATACGGTGACCGAGAGCAAGCTGATGCTTCCGCTCTCGGCCATTGTAGTGGGAGCATCCTGCTACATGGCAGGCTTAGTGTCCGAAGGCTTATGGATACAAGCCGTTTGCCTGTTGGTTTCCTCCATTTTGTTTCTGGAGCTCAACAACATCAATCAGTTGTTGCGTGTTGTCAGTCAGTCCACCCCTTCCCTGTTTCTGTTGCTGGTTTCCTCCTCCATCTTCATTTTCCCCCAGTTGGAGACGGGCATCATTCAACTATGCATGATAGCCCTATATTTCATGCTGTTCCACTGTAGTCAGCACCATGAATCACCCGGTTGGGTATTCTATGGTTTTTTCTGTCTCGGTTTGGCGAGCATGGTTTTTGTGCAGGTCATGTATTTTGTTCCATTATTATGGATACTTATGGGCACTTGTCTCCGTGCACTCAACTCCAAGACTTTCTTTGCCTCGCTGATGGGTATTATCACCCCCTACTGGATAGCCAGTCCACTGATTCTCTATTTTTTTGGAATAGAGAAGGTGCTCGGTCATTTCCATGCTTTGGGAGAGTTTCATCAACTTGGTGATTACAGCATGATAGGTGAGCACGAGTGGGTGGGCATCGGTTGGACGGCTTTTCTGGCTCTCGTCGGCATCATCCATTATGCCCGCCGGGGCTATCAGGACAAGATACGCACACGGCTGCTTCACGAAATATTTATCGTGATGGATTTGGCCACCATCCTCTTCCTTGCCTTGCAGCCCCAGCATTACATCATCCTGCTGAGCATCATGATAGTGAACACCAGTCCATTGATTGCCCATTATCTCACGTTGACCCATACTTGGCTCACCAACATCTCATTTCACACTATTATCCTGATTACCCTTCTCATTATAGCCTATCACATATGGATTCCCTCATCGAGTTTCTTGTCAGCTATGGTTATGCAGGCATGTTCGTATCTTCCTTTATAGCAGGCAGTTTTCTCCCTTTCAGCAGTGAGGCTGTCATGATGGGGCTTATTGCTGTCGGTCTGAAGCCACTGCCGTTGCTCATCTATGCTACCATTGGCAACTGGGGCGGCAGCATGTTCAACTATTGGATTGGACATTTGGGAAAGATGGAATGGATTGAACGTTATCTGCATGTCAGTGAGGAAAGCATGGCCAAGGCCAAGAAATTCATGGGCAGCCGTGGAGCCTGGATGGGATTTTTCGCGTTCCTGCCCGTGATTGGCACAGCCATTTGCATTGTTCTGGGTCTGATGCGTGCCAATCCAGTCATCAGTGCTATCAGTATATTCATGGGCAAGGTGGTCAGATACGTTTTCATCGCCTATGGCGCATCTATGTTGTTTTAAAGCCCCTCCATACAACATGATTCATCAGCATCACAAACATATACCCATCCTTTTGTCGGCCATTCTGCTGTCGGCCATCTTCTCCTGCACCAATCATCCTGAGAAGAGTCAGCCCACCATTGCTGTGAGTATAGAGCCACTACGTTTTTTTGTAGAGCAGATAGCAGGCGACCGCTATGAAGTGCTGACGATGGTTCCCTCGACGAGCAGTCCAGAAACCTATGAACCCACAGCGCAGCAGATGGTGCAACTTTCCCAAAGCGCCGTCTATATAAAAGTTGGGGAAATCGGTTTCGAGCGCACTTGGATCAGCCGACTGACGGAAAACTCGCCCAAGATGGCCATTTGCAATGCCTCAAATGGAATCCCGCTTCTCAAGACCCCACAAGGCCATGAAGACCCCCATACCTGGATGTCAACCGCCAACGCGCGCATCATGGCCACCAACATCTGCGAAGCACTGACGGAAGCCTTACCTTCCGACAGCGCAATGCTCCGCCAAAATCTCTCCCGCCTCCTGACCACTATCGACTCCACTGAACAAGTTGTAACAGGCTTGCTTGCCCGGTGCCATCAGAAAGGTTTTATTGTCTATCACCCGTCGCTCACCTATTTTGCCCATGAGAACGGTCTTCTCCAATTGGCCATCGAAGAAGAAGGACACGAACCATCGGCCCGCCAGATACAGGAACTGATTGTCAAAGCCCGACAAGAAAACATCAAGGTGTTGCTGATGCAGGAACAATTTGCCAATCGTCATACGACGACCATTCTCCAAGAAACAGGGGCCGTCCCCATGACCTTTAATCCCCTGAACCCTAACTGGCCATCCGAAATGATACATATAGCTCAAATTCTCAGCCAATGAACCGCGAACTCATTACACTACGCCACGTCAGTGCTGGATACGGAAGGAAGCAAGTCTTTTCCGACATAGACCTCACCGTCTACGAGCACGACTTCCTGGGTATCATCGGCCCCAATGGAGGAGGCAAGACCACCCTTCTGAAGTTGATACTGGGATTGTTGCGTCCCACTTCCGGCACCATCACCTATTATCGTGACGGAGAAGTCATCACCTCGCCACGCATTGGCTACCTACCTCAGTACCAACAGCTTGACAGGAAATTTCCCATTAGCGTAGAAGAAGTTGTACGTTCCGGCCTCGGCATAGAGAAATCACTTTTCCACCGTTTCACCAAAGAGCAGGAATCACGGCTTACCACAACGATAGAACGTCTTGAACTCAGTGACCTCCGTCGGACCCAACTCTCCGAATTGAGTGGTGGTCAACTTCAGCGGGTGTTGTTGGCACGTGCGGTAGTCTCCCGTCCCGATGTTATCATGCTCGACGAGCCCAACACTTACATTGATTATCATTTTCAACATCAGATGTACCAGATGCTGAGCCAGTTCAACGAGGAAAGTGCCATTGTCATGGTGAGCCACGACATAGGTTCCGTGCTGCAAAACGTCAAGAGTATCGCCTGCGTGAATCACGACATACATTACCATCCTTCTTCCGAGGTGGACACCCACTGGCTACGCAAATATTATGGTTGTCCCATCGACTTGATAGGTCACGGAGCCATGCCTCACCGAATCCTGAAGGAACACTGAAAACGAAGATGTCATCCACTTGAAAAAGCTGAAGAATAGATTGTAAAAGCGAAAAAAAGTCAAAAATCAGCCATCAAGCCAAAATATCAGTTAAGAGGGTCGGTAAAATGCCCGAAAATTATTAATTTTGCCTTTCAGATATTTTTATTACGATTCATATGAAAAAGTTCAGATTAGTGGACAATGTGATGGGCTGGCTTACATTCCTTATTGCCGCCATCGTCTATTGTTGCACCGTTGAGCCGACAGCCAGTTTCTGGGACTGTCCGGAATTCATCACCACTGGTTACAAACTTGAGATAGGCCACCCACCAGGTGCACCTTTTTTCATGCTTACAGCGAACTTGTTCTCACAGTTTGCCAGTGACCCGAGCCAAGTAGCTTGGATGGTCAACATCATGAATGCGTTGCTCAGCGCAGCCTGCATCATGTTTTTGTTCTGGACGGTCACCCATCTGACCCGAAAGCTCATACTGGAAGACTGGAGTAAACTCACCACTCAAAAACTCATCTCCATCGAGGCCTCAGGTCTTGTGGCGGCCTTGATTTACACCTTCAGCGACACATTCTGGTACAGTGCAGTAGAAGGAGAGGTCTATGCTTATTCCTCTGCTTTCACGGCTGTGGTGTTCTGGCTGATTCTCAAATGGGAAGACGAAGCCGACCAGCCCCACAGTGACCGTTGGCTTGTGCTGATAGCCTATATGACCGGATTGTCAATTGGTGTACACTTGTTGAACTTGCTCTGTATTCCTGCCATTGTGCTGGTTTACTATTACCGCAAGAGTCCGAATGCCAATCTTAAAGGTTCGCTGTTGGTGCTTTTCCTTTCGTTTGCCATCGTTGCCGCAGTGCTTTATGGTGTTGTCCCCGGCATTATCACAGTGGGTGGTTGGTTCGAGTTGTTGTTTGTCAACGTCCTCAATTGCCCGTTCAACACAGGTGTCATCGTTTATCTCGTGTTGTTGGTCGCCACTGTAATCTGGGCCATCTACGAGACATACAACGACCATAGTCTGATGCGCCAGAACATTTCCTTCATAGCCGCCATTGCCATGCTCGGTATCCCCTTCTATGGTTATGGACTCTATGCCGCCTTTACAGGTATCATTCTGTTGGGCATTCTCTGGATTGTTCTCCGCTTGAAGCGCAAGGGTGAGTTGCTCATTTCTACCCGCGTGAAAAATACCACATTGCTGTGTCTGCTGATGCTGATGATAGGCTATTCCACCTATGCTGTGATTGTGATACGTTCATCAGCCAATCCTCCCATGGACCAGAACTCCCCAGAGGACATCTTCACCCTCGGCAACTATCTGAGCCGCGACCAGTATGGCTACCGGCCACTGTTCTATGGTCAATCCTACAACTCAGAATATGCAGCCAGTGACGACGGTTATGTGAAGATGAGCAAGAGTTCTCCCATCTACCAACGCCGCGAGAAGGCATCAGCCGATGAGCCCGACCGATATTTCATTGTGGACTGGAAGCAGCAACCCGAATACGTACAGAACATGTTCTTCCCCCGTATGTATTCCTCACAGCATGCCAGCATGTATGAGAGCATCATCGATGTGAAAGGCAAGATGGTGCCATCGGCTTATGGTCAGGGAGACATTAAGATACCCACGTTCTTGGACAATCTGAAGTTCTTTGTAGCCTATCAATGCAATTTCATGTATTGGCGCTACTTCATGTGGAACTTCGCCGGCCGTCAAAACGACCAACAAGGATATGGAGAGAGAGAGCACGGCAACTGGATTACCGGCATCCCATTCATCGACAACCACCTGCTTGGCATTGGCGACCAAAGCAAATTGCCCGATACACTGAAGAAATATGATGCCGTGAGCAATCCTTCCGGCAACAAGGGGCATAACGTATTCTACTGTCTGCCTTTATTGCTGGGTATTCTGGGACTGGTTTGGCAAGCACTGCGGGGTGAGCGCGGCATCCGCCAATTCTGGGTGGTATTCTTCCTGTTCTTCATGACAGGTCTTGCCATTGTGTTCTATCTGAACCAGACTCCCAACCAGCCACGAGAGCGCGACTACGCCTATGCAGGTTCCTTCTATGCGTTTGCCATCTGGTGCGGTCTTGGTGTTGCTGCCATCATCGACTGGTTGCGCAAACTCGGTCTTCGCCAAACAGCGGTAGCAGCAGTGGCAGCCTTAGCCTGTCTGGCCGTACCTATCCAAATGGCCAGCCAGACATGGGATGACCATGACCGCAGCGGCCGCTACACCTGTCGCGACTTCGGATACAACTACCTGATGTCGCTTCAGGAAAACAATTATCCCATTATCTATACCAATGGAGACAACGACACCTTCCCCCTCTGGTACAACCAGGAAACGGAAGGCAAGCGTACCGATGCCCGCGTCTGCAACCTTAGTTATCTCCAGACAGACTGGTATATCGACCAGATGTTGCGTCCGGCCTATGACTCACCTCCAGTGCCCATTACCTGGCCCCGTATCGACTACTGTTCAGGAACCAACGATGTGGTAGCCGTCCGTCCAGAATTGAAGGATGCCATCATGGAACTTTACGAGAAATTCCCCGAGGATGCTCAGAAAGCCCTTGGCAACAATCCGTTCGAACTGAAGAATGTGCTGAAGGTATGGGTTCGTGGTGATGTTACCGATGCACAGCGCATGGTGAAGAACAGTGTTCTGAGATATGTAGGACTTGAGGACGACAGTCACGTTGTGCCCACCGACACCCTGCTGATGAGCATAGACAAGGATGCCGTACTCAAGAGCGGTATGAAGATAGTAGATGAGGAAATCCCCGAGCATATGGTCATCTCACTTGAAGGCCGCCGCAGTTTGGGCAAAGGCGATTTGATGATGCTCGAGATGATTTCGAACGCCAACTGGACGCGTCCTATCTACGTTGCTATTACCGTAGGTGAGGAGAACTACATGAATCTCGGTGACAACTTCATCCATGAAGGACTTGTCAACCGCATGACCCCATTCACCACGGCGGGCAATCCAGATGCAAGATTCGACTCCGAAAAGACCTACGATGCCATGATGAACAAGTTCAAATATGGCGGTCTTGACCAGCGTGGGTTGTATTTGGACCAGACCATCATGCGAATGTGCGCCACTCACCGCCGTCTGTTCGGACAATTGGCAACGACCCTACTCAACGAGGGAAAGACGGAGAAGGCAAAGAAAGTGCTTGAGCGCTGCGACAAAGAGATGCCCGAGTACAACATTCCGATGGACTACATGAGCGGAGGTCTTGACCTGCTGACTGCTTGGAGTGCCGTAGGCAACAAGAAACGAGCAACAGAGATTGCCAATGAGATATGGAAGAATTCCGAGCAGCACTTAGCTTGGTATATCTCACAAGACCAGGGCTATCTGGCCGCTTCCAAGCGTGACTGCGACATGCATGTCTACATCATGCAGGCAATTCTTCAGGCCATAGACGAGTTTGACAAGGACTGGAGTCAGAGTCATGCCAACAAGTTGAACACGCTCTACAATGCTTATCAGCAAAGGCTAATGGCCATATAAACCAATCATGATGTG
>CACXDY010000349.1 GCA_902766505.1 uncultured Prevotellaceae bacterium | reverse complement strand
GGGGTAGTAGTCAACATGGTAACCCATGCGCTGTTCGAACTCTACGCGGTCTCCGTCGGTCACAGCCACGTTGTTCATGTTCATACCGAACATCAGACAGCGTACGTTCTTGGCATCGGCAACACCGGCTGCTACGCGGGCCCAAACTGCAATCTTCTTCTGGGCATCCTCACTCTTCCAGTAACCGCAAACCACCTTGCGCGGGATACGCATACGGGTGCAGATGTGTCCGAATTCGATGTCACCATGAGCACTCTGGTTCAGGTTCATGAAGTCCATGTCGATGGTGTCCCAGGGAATCTCAGCATTATACTGTGTATGGAAATGGAGGAGAGGCTTTTGCAGTGCCTGCAAACCCTTGATCCACATCTTGGCAGGTGAGAAGGTGTGCATCCAGGTAATGATACCGATACACTTCTCATCATTGTTGGCAGCCTTCATCACATCTTCCACTTCCTTGGAACTGTTGGCGGTGCCTTTATAGACCACCTTCACGGGGATATTGCCACTGGCGTTCAGGCCATCGACCATCTCCTTGGAGTGTCCGTCTACTTGTACCACAGCGTCGCCTCCGTAAAGAAGTTGTGCACCGGTTACCCACCAAAGTTCCATATTCTCAAATGCTTTCATATTTTTAATTGTTTTAAGTTAGTAATTGTTGTTAATGATTAATAGTCTGATTTGTTTTTTCATGGTCTGAAGACCATGGGGATGTTGTCTTAATGCTTCTTCTGGCCATAATAAGCATTGGGGCCGTGCTTGCGGCTGAAATGCTTCTCAATGAGCAGAGGATTCATCGTCGTTTCAGGATTCACACAGAACGAGACAAAGGCCATCTTGGCTACTTGCTCCATCACAACGGCATTATAGACAGCATTGTCAGGGTTCTTCCCCCAGGAGAAAGGACCATGGTTCTTCACCAATACTCCAGGGGTGTGGACTGGGTTAATGTTGCCCTCGCGGATGCGGTCGACGATGACAACACCCGTTTCCTTCTCATATTCTGCCATCTGACTCTCCACCATGTCGCCTGTGCAGGGGATTGCATCATGGAAATAGTCGGCGTGGGTGGTGCCGATGTTGGGGATATCCTTCCCTGCCTGTGCCCATGCGGTGGCATAGGTGGAGTGGGTATGGACGATGCCTCCCAGTTCGGGGAAAGCACGATAGAGTACCAAATGGGTGGGGGTGTCTGATGAGGGATTGAGGTCGCCTTCTACGACCTTGCCGGTTTCAAGGTCTACTACGACCATGTCCTCGGCTTTCATCACATCGTAGTCTACACCGGATGGCTTGATGACTACGAGTCCTTTCTCACGGTCGATGCCAGACACATTGCCCCAGGTGAAGATAACCAAATTGTGCTTCACCAAATCAAGATTGGCACGAAATACTTTTTCTTTCAGTTCTTCTAACATGATTTTTAGGTTATGGATTGATGAATCTAATTTAGAGCCTGAACGAGGTGTCGGCTCCATACATCTCCTTGTTGAAACGGTAAAGGATGGCGCCTCGTTTGGACGTTACCTTGTCGATATGCTCTGTCTTTTCAATGAAATCGAGGCTCTTCACCCGTTTGCGGAAGTTTCGCTTGTCTATCTCCTCTCCGAGGATGGCTTCATAGACATGCTGTAGTTGGGTTAGGGTGAACAATTCGGGCAACAGGTTGAAACTCAGCGGTTCCGTACCTATACGGCGACGGAGAAGGGTTATGGCCTTGCGTACCATCTCGTTGTGGTCGGAATAGAGCTTGGGCATCTCATCAATGCTCACCCATTCTACTCCGTGATCCTTGCGGATGTTCTCATCATAGTCCTTGACGTTGATAAGAGCACAATATGCCACGGTGATGACACGCTCACCAGGGTCACGGTCTATAGCTCCGAATGCACCTACTTGTTTCATGTATAGATTGGTGAGGCCCGTCAGGGTGTAAAGCACCCTGTTGGCTGCTTCCACAAGACTCTCGTCTTCACGGACAAAACCTCCGTAAAGCGACCATTCACCGCGTCCGGGATCCATTTGCCGGCGGCCTATCAGCAATTTCAGCTTGTCGTTGTCGAAACCGAAAACTATACAGTCAACGGAGACGAAAACCTTGGAATGCTCACCATAGAATCCAGTCATAGTTTGTTATGTTTTCTTATATAAATAAAGGTGAAAGATGGAGGAAGGCACGCCTTCCTCCACTATATGTATTACCAGAAGTAAGCATAGAAACAAGCGCAGAGGGCAATGACACCCAATGTGCCGACGATATCCCATATACCCCAGCTCTCACGGATTTGTTTGCGGTATTCCGGAGTAAAGGTGATAGCTTCCACTTGCTCCTTAGTGGGTGCGGGTGTGAAGAACGACACTACAATCATCAGCACTACGATGAATACCAGCAGCCAGCACTCAAATACGAGCCAGTTGGTCTGCCAGAACCATGCGGTGTTCTCCCAAAATGCACCCGTCATCACCTTGCTGCCGGTTTCTGTAAAGATGTTGGTCAACAGACGGAGCATACCGATGACGAAACCACCGATGAGACCCCATTCGCCTGCTTTCGGGGTAATCTTCTTGGAGAAGATACCGAGGGTAAACACAGCTACCATGGCAGGTGCCAACAGCGACTGGATGCCTTGCAGGTAAGAGTAGAGGTTACCCATGTTCATCATCACTGGCAGCCAAAGCAAACCGAGTATCACAACCACCACAGTGGCAATACGGCCGACGAGGACATAGTGCTCTTCGCTCTTGCCTTTCTTCATAGGTTTGTAGAAGTCCTCAGTGAACAGAGTGGCACAGCTGTTGAAGAAGGCTGCGAGAGAGGTAACCAGAGCGCAGATGAAACCAATGGTCACAAAACCTTTCACACCGGCAGGAAGAATGTTCTTTACCATCATGGCAAAGGCGCCATCCGTTTGGTCATGGTTGGTGATATCCATTTGAATACCGCTGGAGGGGTCGTTGGAGAGAGCAATGGCCACCATACCGGGGATGAGGAACATGAATACAGGCAACAGTTTGAAATAACCGGCAGCGATGGTACCGCGGCGGGCACGTTTCATTACAACGCTGTTGTCCTCACCCTTAGTCTGGCCGAGAACCCTTTGTACGATATGCTGGTCAGTACACCAGTACCAAAAACCGATGATTGATGCACCAATGAACACAACAAAACCGGGATACTCATGATAGAGTGGGTCGGGATTGCCGGAAGCGTTGATATCTGACCAGTGGAACATGTGGGTGGTACCATAGCCGTCATGCAGTTTGCTGCAGAAATCCATCATGATGCTCCAACCTTCTGTTATGCTGCCGTGACCCAATGCGTTGAGGCCAAGGAAAAGCACAAGGAATGAACCGATGATGAGAATAGGTGTTTGGATGGTCGACATGGTCATCACACCTTTCATACCGCCAATGACGGTGAATATGGCAGTGATGAGAATCAGACCGAGAGCACCCCACCAGAATGGCAGACCAAGCAGATATTTGAAGAAAATACCACCCGTGAAGGCTGTCACACTTACCTTGGTAAGAATATAGGCCACAAGGGTGATGATGCTCAGCCAAGAACCTGTACGCGGGGTATAACGGAATTTGAGGAAGTCGGGCATTGTGATAATCTTGCCCATCTTGTTGTTGAGCAACTGATAGAATGGTACGAAGAGCCAGCCGAGGATGAGAATCATCCAGCCCTGCATCTCCCAGTGTGCCATACCAACACCATCCTTGGCGCCTGTACCGGCAAGACCCACGAGGTGCTCTGAACCAATGTTGGCGGCGAAGATAGCCATACCTATCACATACCAGGGCTCTCCCTTGCCGAACAAATAGTCCTGGCTGTCGGCACCCTTCATTTTCTCCTTGTCTTTCTTGATCGCACGGTAGACCAGCCACACCACGGCCAAAACACCGATGGCCATAACAAGCCAGTCAACCCAGATAAATTCTTTTGCGTTCCAATTCATGTCTTTTGATTTGTTTGATTATTGTTTAATGATTGATTCCACCTGTTATTTTACGGAGAATTTGTAGGCAGCGTGGCTGTAATATTTCTCTCCTGGCTTCAGAGTGGGCTGCACCCAGTCCTTCTTGTTGGGTGAGTCGGGATATTTCTGACTTTCAAGGCATACGCTCACATGTTTCGGATAGAGCACACCGAATTTGCCGGGAATACCGTTGCCTTGGAAGTTGCCGGTATATACCTGGACACCGGGCTCATTGGTGAACATCTCGAGGAAGATGCCCGTCTTGGGGGAGTAGAGGGATGCGCAGACAGTGTTGTCATCACCCTTGCCGTCCTTATAGGTGTTGAGGCACCAGTTGTGGTCGTAGCCGGTGGCATTCTTGATGTAGACATAGGAGGTGTCCATCTTCTCACCGATGGCAGTTGGCTCACGGAAATCCATGGGAGTGCCCTCCACAGGAGCAATCTCACCCGTGGTCATGTAGGTGGCATCAGATGGAGTGAAGTTGTCTGCATTGACGTAAAGTATCATGTCCATGCCTTCCTTTGAGAAATCACCGTTGAGGTTGTAGTAGTTGTGGTTGGTCATGTTGATGATGGTCTCAGCATCGGTTTCTGCCTCGAAAGTGATGTCGAGGGTGTTGTCAGCTGTCAGCTTGTAGGTTGTTGTAGCGGTCACTGTTCCAGGGAAGCCGTTCTCACCGTCAGGAGAGACGAGGGTGAGTTTCAATGTGGTGTCGTCCAATTGTTCGGCATCGTAAACCTGATTCATCCAACCTGTGTTGCCGCCTCCGTGAAGACAGTGCTTGGCGCCATTGCCAGTGTCGTTTTGGCGAAGTTGGTATTCTTTGCCGGCTACTGTAATGCGGCCATCGTTGATGCGGTTGGCATAGCGGCCAACTGATGAACCGTAGTCACTGGGACTGTTGAGTGTGTCGGCATACTGGGCGATGTTGTCATAGCCTAATACCACATCGGTGAGGTTGCCATCCTTGTCGGGAACCATCAGGGATACAACGCGCGCACCATAGTTGGTGATGCAGACTTCTGCGCCGTTAGAGTTTTTCAGCACGTAGAGTTTCACCGGTTTCTCATTGATGATGGTGTCGAAACGTGCTGGGTCGAGTTTGGATACTGTGAGGTTCACCTCGTTGCCAGTTGTACAGGCGGAGAGCATGGCAATACCCATGCCAACTCCCAAAATCAAGCCTTTTAAGTTTTTCATAATTTGATGATTGATAAAGATAATGCTATTTTGGGTGTAAATTTACAATTTTTTTTTGAATTTACAATGACTGACCTTACTATTTTTTCTTAAAAGTGTAATTATAACACTTTTTAATGTTTTTCCAGTAGTATTTGGGGCTTTTTTCGAATTTTGCGGTGGCGGAATTATTACCGCCACCGCAAAACCAACAAGTGCGGTCTCAGACCGCACTTGTCCTTTTAGCAAATCTTACGTGAGCCGTCGCCGATGACTACATCGATGACTTTAAGCT
>CACXDY010000348.1 GCA_902766505.1 uncultured Prevotellaceae bacterium | reverse complement strand
CTGTTAGCCAGCCTCTTCAGGTAAACTATTACAATCTGTCAGGTCAACAAGTCCAACCTACCTCAAGGGGATTGTATATTGAAAAAACAATCAGGATGGACGGTAGCATCAGCAGTAAGGTTATCATGAAATAGAGATGAAATTTTTGTAACAAACCATATAGAAACTACTTAAAAAATGACCCTTATCAAACTAAAACAAAAATCAGAGGAACTGAGATTGCAAGTGCTCAAACTCATTCATTCAGGCAAGACAGGACATACAGGTGGTGACCTTTCTGTGCTGAATTTATTAACAGTCCTCTACAATCATGTTCTTAATGTCGATTGCAATAGGCTCAAAGATCCAGACCGCGACCGTTTCATTCTCAGCAAGGGACATTGTGCGGAGGCTTTATATTGTGTCCTCCACGACAAAGGATTCATTCCTACAGATTACCTTGAAGAATACGGCAAAGATTACGCACGTCTTGGAGGGCATCCTGATGTCAGCATACCTGGCGTGGAAATCAACACCGGTGCCTTAGGGCATGGATTGTCGGCTGGTGTCGGTATGGCATTGTCAGCAAAAATGTCGGGAAAGAATTACAAGACCTATGTTGTCATGGGTGATGGTGAGCAGGCTGAAGGTTCTATCTATGAGGCGGCCATGGCTGCCAACAAATATCACTTGGACAACCTCACCGCTTTTATCGACCGTAACGGTTTGCAAATATCCGGTTCCACAGAGGATGTGATGCCTTTGGAGAGTATCCGTGAGCGTTGGACAGCTTTTGGATGGGATGTGAAAGAGATGAATGGTGACGACATTGACCAAATCGTAAGAACTATTGAGGAAATCAATTTCAACAATGGGCATCCTCATCTGATTATCTCTAAGACCACGAAAGGTCTTGGTGTCTCTTATATGGAAAATGTGGCAAAATGGCACCACGGCGTTCCGAATGAAGAACAGTATCAGACCGCTATACATGAGATAGAGGAGAGATTAAACGAATATGAAGAATAAAAGAGGGCAAGACGATGAAAGAAGCTAATAAAATACCATGCAGGAGAAGTTTTACAGATACTTTGTTAGAATTAGCCAAAGTAGATAAGGAAATCATTGCTGTCACATCAGATGCCAGTGGTTCTGCTACTTTGACGGATTTTGCCAAGACTTTACCTGAGCAGTTTGTAGAAGTGGGTATTGCAGAACAGAATGCGGTCGGCATCTCTGCAGGCCTTGCCTCCACAGGCAAGAAGGTGTTCATTTTCGGACCTGCCTGCTTTTATGTATCCAGAGCTCTCGAACAAGTAAAGGTGGACATGGCTTATTCACAAATGCCTGTGAAAATCTTGGGCGTCAGTGGAGGTGTAGCCTATAGTCAGTTGGGAGCCACCCATCATAGTCTACATGATATTGCCGTACTACGCACGTTCCCCGGCATGGAAATCTATCTGCCCTGTGATGTCCGCCAAACACGTAAGTTGGTTCAAAAGATGGTCAACCATCCAAAACCAGCCTATATCCGTGTTGGACGTAATGCAGTACCCGATGTCTATGAGAACGATGACTTTACGTTTGAGTTAGGTAAGGCCAACATACTCATGGACGGCAACGACCTGACCATTATTGGTACAGGCGAGACGGTGGCACATTGCTTGGAGGCAGGCAAAATGTTGAAAGAGCAGGGTATATATGCCCGCGTATTGGATATGCATTCCATCAAGCCTTTTGACAGGGACGCTGTTGTCAAGGCCGCATGCGAAACGGGCCATATAGTGACAGCCGAGGAACATAGCATATATGGCGGTCTTGGTGCCACGGTTGCAGAAATCACATCGCAAGAATGCCCTGTCAAAATGCGAATATTAGGTGTGCCTGATGAAAATGTGATTCATGCCTCTCCTCGCGAAGTTTTCCACCATTATGGTTTTGATTATCAAGGAATCTATCAAGCATGTATTGACATCTTAAAGTAATTGGGATATGGAACATTATATCATAGCTATTGACCAAAGCACCTCTGCCACCAAGGCAATGCTTTTCGATGAACAATGCAGGATGCTGGACCGTTATGATTTGGGACATCAGCAATACTATCCACAAGAAGGGTTCGTGGAGCATGATGCCGAGCAGATTTACCAAAATACGGTTCAAGTGATTCAGCAACTACTTCGGAATCGACCGTTGGAAAAGAATCAGTTTTCATTGGCTATCACTAATCAGCGTGAAACAGTGGTAGTATGGGACAAACACACCGGGAAGCCTATTTCCAGGGCCATAGTTTGGCAAGACACCAGAGGTAAAGAAATCTGTCAGCAACTTCGCAATGCCAATTTGACCAAATCCGTACAGGAAAAGAGTGGATTACTTATCGACCCTAATTTTTCAGCCAGTGGCGTGAAATGGCTACTCGACCACATAGAAGGCTCAAAAGAGGCTGCTCTTCAAGGTGACTTGCTGATGGGAACGATAGACACTTGGCTGATTTGGAAACTGACGGATGGACATAGTTTCTATACAGACACAACAAATGCATCACGCACGATGCTCTTCAACATCCACACGTTAGATTGGGATGAAGACCTGCTGAATCTTTTCGGAATTCCAAAGTCAATGATGGCTAAAGTGCTTCCATGTGATGCGGTATTTGGTGAGACCACTGTAGAGGGGTTCTTCCCCAATCCCATCCAAATAGCAGGAGTTCTCGGTGATTCTCACGGTGCCCTGGTAGGCCAGATGTGTTTCCATCAAGGTTCAGGGAAAGTGACCTATGGAACAGGATCCTCTGTGATGGTGAACATTGGAGAGAAGGCTCTGGATGCCCCCAAGGGATTGGTAACCTCTGTCGGATTCTCAGCATTAGGCAAAACATATTACGGCTACGAGGGTAATATCTACAGTACGGGTGCCACCTTGAAATGGATTTGTGATCAATTGAAACTGATAGGCCATCCGAGTGAGATGGAAAAAGAAGCCACCTCGGTAGACAGCAATGGCGGTGTTTATTTTGTGCCTGCCTTTGCTGGACTTGGCGCACCCTGGTGGAAGCCTGATGCAAAAGCCGGCATTATTGGCATGACCTTTGGCACCACCCGGGCACATTTGATTAGAGCGGCCCTGGAGAGCATAGCCTATCAAATCAAAGACCTTCTTGATGTTATGGCAGAAGCCACTGGCGGTAGTTTGCAGGAAATCTGTGCAGACGGAGGTCCCACGAGGAACCATTTCCTGATGCAATTTCAGGCAGATTTACTGAATACTCCGATTGTATGTACAGAAGTAGAGGATGCCTCTGCAATGGGAGCTGTTCTGATGAATGGTTTTGCAAGAAAAAAATGGACTTCATTTGATGAAGTAGTCGGACTTCGGAAAGTAACTCAAATCACCCATCCCGCACCATCTGAAAACATTCCGGCTTTATACAAGAGTTGGCTGGCTGCCGTAAAGACCCTGACATAATGTCCTCGACATGTTGAATAATCATTTAGCTTTCAATTATATCTGTTATCTTATGAACATTTACAAAAAAATCACAAGTAGTGCCTTATTTATCTTATTGGCACTCACTGCGACTCACGCGCAAAACGTTAGGACTATAAAAAGTCCTGATGACCATTTAAGCATCATAATCAGCGATGAAGGAGGGAAACCAACTTATCAAATATTTCGTGACGGTGTGGTTTTTCTCAACAGTTCTCCTTTAGGATTGAAGACCAATTTCAACGACCTGACTCAAGGACTGACATTGAAAGATTGCAAGGTAGATAAAATAACAGATGAATACAGCCTATCCACTATCAAACAAAGCCTGGTGAAATATGAGGCCAATGAAGCTGTCTGCCAATTTGAGAAAGACGGCAATCATGTTATGGATATTGTTTTCCGTATCAGCAACCGAGATGTCGCTTTTCAATATAAACTATATCCGAAGAGAAATACACTCGTAGGTATAGTGGAATATGAAGCAAGTGGTTTCCAATTACCTGAAGGTGCAACGACTTTCCTTTGTCCACAATCCAAACCAATGACAGGTTTTGCCAGAACAGCCCCCAGTTATGAAACCTCCTATCAACTTGATGAGCCGATGGGCAAGAATGGTTGGGGTGAAGGCTACACGTTCCCCTGCCTATTTAGAAACAACGATAAAGGATGGATACTAATCAGTGAAACAGGAACAGACGGGAATTATGTTGGATGCCGTCTGCTGAATGTGAAAGACGGACTTTACCGCATCGGATTCCCTCAAGAAGGAGAATTAAATGGCATCGGCTCTACGACCCCGTCATGCCATCTTCCTTACTCCACCCCTTGGCGCACCATCACTATTGGAACTCTTCAAGACATTGTGGAGACTACTGTCCCATGGGATTTGGTAAAGCCCAAATATACTACCAATCAACATTACACATACGGCAAAGGAGCCTGGTCGTGGATTATCAAAATGGATGCCAGCTGCAACTTCGATGAACAATGCCGCTATATAGACTTTGCCGCTGCCATGGGCTATCGTTCTGTTCTTATTGATGCATTATGGGATGTACAAATCGGATATGAAAAGATGGAAGAGCTGGCACGATATGGCAAGAAAAAAGGTGTCGGAATATTCTTGTGGTACAATTCAAATGGTTCTTGGAATGATGCACCTCAGTCACCGATTGGCAAGATGGACCGTCCTGGTGTTCGCCGACGTGAGATGGCTTGGATGCAAAAGACCGGTATTTTAGGTATTAAAGTAGATTTCTTCGGTGGAGACAAGCAACCCATGATGCAAATGTATGAAGACATCCTTACTGATGCCAACGATTTTGGTCTGCAAGTTATTTTCCACGGCTGCACGCTCCCTCGCGGATGGGAAAGAATGTATCCAAACTATGTGGCCAGTGAAGCTGTTCTTGCCAGTGAGAACTTGCATTTTGGCCAAGGAGCCTGTGATGCAGAAGCACGAAACGGCTGCATCCATCCCTTCATCCGCAATGTTGTTGGATCGATGGATTTCGGAGGTTCAGCATTGAACAAACGTTATAGTGCAGACAATCAACATGGTACGATTCGTCGCACAAGTGATGTTTACGCACTTGCCACAGCAGTGTTGTTCCAAAGTAGTGTACAACATTTTGCCTTGGCACCCAACAATCTCGAGGATGCACCGTCATGGGCAATTGATTTTATGAAGACTGTTCCAACAACATGGGATGAAATCCGCTACATCGATGGTTATCCCGGTAAATATGTTATTCTTGCACGTCGCTCTGGCAACACTTGGTATGTAGCTGGTATCAATGCTGATGAAAAGCCCCTGACCACCACCGTTACCATTCCCATGTTCCCCGCAAAAACAGAGATGGACGTTTACAGCGATACACCACAACTAACAGGGAGTGTGAAGACTGTGAAACAGAATAAGAAACAGCAGTTGAAGATTACGATTCCACAGAACGGAGGAGTTGTAATAAAGTCATCGGTAAAATGACAGTCTTTTATCCTCCAAGGATAACGTGGAGGTCGTGGCTCCTAAGTATATCCATACAATGCTGTAGTTTCTCTTCAGATGGAATCCGCAATTGAAAGCCATTAGGATTGAACAACGACCACATTCGGTTATGCTTATCAGCGCACACATCGTGATAAGGCAACAAATGAACTGTCCGGTTTTTCCAAGGTAAAGAATGGAGAAATCGGGCAGTTTTTTCCATGTTATCATCATCTGAATTGACTCCCTCAATCAAAGGTATGCGAATTGAAAAATCATGTCCTTTCTCAGCCAACCAACGGATATTGCTCAAAATGAGTTTGTTGCTTACTCCCGTGAAAAGGCGGTGCATCTCTTCGTCCATCAATTTGAGGTCAACCAGCATTAGTTCACTGGCAGAAGCTATTGCTGCCACCACCTCACGTGATGAATACAGCGATGTGTCAACAGTGCGGTGGAAGCCATGATTTCCCAATAGACGCAATAGTTGGAGTGCCACATTTGGATGCATAAGGGGCTCTCCGCCACACAAGGTTACCCCACCCCCACTGTCAATCATGACATCACGCTCTTTTTCAATTTCAACCATCAAGTCATCCAGATTCCATTCCTTGCCACATACTTCCAATGCCATGGTCGGACATTGAGAAGTGCAGGTTTCACACATAACACATAAGTCAGGTGAATAATGGATGCCGTCGGTGTCCAATTGTATAGCATGACGGGTACAAGCTTTCACACAAGAACCACATTGGATACATTTCCCCTTCTTGTATAGCAATTGCGGTTGTGGAATCCAACTTTCAGGATTATGACACCATAAACATCTTAATGGGCATCCCTTGAAGAAAATTGTTGTACGGATGCCTGGCCCTTCGTTGATGGCATAGCGTTTGATATCAAAAATAAAGGCCATAACGTCAGAACACATCGTTTTCTGTTCTTGCAATAATCTCATTTTGCAGCTGTTCGGTCATATCATTGAAATAGTCAGAATAACCGGCCACACGAACCAACAGGTCACGGTACTCGTCTGGATGTGCCTGAGCTTCGAGAAGAGTTGCTGTATCTATGATATTAAACTGTATATGATGGCCTCCTAACTTAAAATAAGTGCGAATAAGGCTTGCCAACTTTTTCTGGTCTTCTTCACGCTTGAGCAATGCAGGAACGAATCGCATATTTAATAAGGTTCCTCCACTCTTCGTCTGGTCAAGTTTGCCTAAGGACTTAATGACAGCGGTCGGTCCATGAGTGTCAGAACCATGAGAAGGTGAGGTTCCGTCACTGATGGCAAAATGAGCCAACCTTCCATTTGGAGTAGCTCCACATACCGAACCAAAATAATTATGACAAGTCGTGCTCAACATGTTTAAACGGGTCTCTCCCCCACGTGTGTTGGGTTTCCCCTCGATGGCTTTTACGAGGTCATCGTAAATTAGTAATGCAATACTATCTGCATACTCATCATCATTTCCAAAAAAAGGAGTATGATTACGGATGTATTGGCGCATGATTTCCTCACCCTCATAGTTTCGTTCCAAAGCATCAAGAACTTGTTTCATGGAATAACGTTTGTCCTCAAAAACATGTTTCTTTAATGCGGCAAAACTATCGGTAAGTGTGCCCAAACCAGTACATTGAATATAAGTGGTATTATATCGTGCTCCTCCACTATAATAGTCTTTACCTCTGTCTATGCAGTCATCAATGAATAAACTGAGGAAAGTGGCAGGTGCATAGAGTGAGAACATTCGCTCTATATAATTGTTGACAGACAATTTCAAGTTGACAAAATACACCATCTGACGATGCCATGCTCCATACAGTTGCTCGAAGGTATCAAACTTGCTTGGATCTCCTGTCTTCAAACCTATAGTCATCCCAGTTTCAGGATCTACACCATTGTGAAGAGCGATTTCCAAAATTTTCGGTGTGTTGAGATAGCCTGTGAGCAAATAGGCTTCCTTACCGAATGCACCGACCTCAATACATCCCGAACAACCGCCTTCACGGGCATCCTCCAGTGTCTTCCCTGCTCTTGTCAACTCTTTGACGTATGTGTCAGGATTGAAAATGGAAGGATATCCATGACCTTGTCTGATCACCTTAATACCTTCAAGCAAAAAATCCTGAGGTGTATCTTTGGCTATATGAATACTTAGACCCGGTTGCAGCTGGTGCAGTTCCTCTTGTATTTCCAGTATAATGTATGACAATTCATTAGTCGCACTTTTTCCTTCTCTGTCAATTCCTCCTATATTGATATTTGTAAAGTCATTGTATGTACCCGACTCCAAGGCAGTCACACCCACTTTGGGTGGTGCTGGTTGATTGTTGAATTTTATCCATAGGCAGCTAAGGAGTTCTTTAGCACTCTCACGGGTCAGAGTCGCATCTGCCAATCCCTTTTGATAAAAGGGGAATAAATGCTGGTCTATATGCCCTGGATTCATAGAATCCCATCCGTTGAGTTCCGTGACTGTTCCCAAATGTACGAACCAATACATTTGAATAGCTTCCCAAAAGTCACGGGGAGCATGGGCGGGTACCCACCGACAAACATCAGCGATTTTCTCCAGTTCCATTCTACGCTGCTCATCAGTCTCATTTTTTGCCATCTTTTCTGCCATCTGGGCATGTCGCTCAGCAAAGAGAATAGCTGCATCACAGGATATAGCCATGGCCTCCAACTCCTGTTGCTTATCCGTGGCTTCGGGGTCATAAATGAAATCAAGTTGGGCAATACGTTTCTCTATGCGTTCTTTTACTTCCAGCAGGCCAACTTGATACATTTTGCCATCCATAGCAGTATGACCCGCAGCTCGTTGTTCCATGAATTCTGTGAAAACGCCTGCATGATAAGCGTTCTCCCATTCTTTCGACACATGACCGAAGATACGTTCACGTTGAGTTTTTCCTTTCCAATAAGGAATAACCTCTTGTTCATATATATCAATATCTTTTTGACTGATGAGATAAGGTTGCTGAGCACGTTCATTAAGTGTATGCAAATCTTCAACAGAATGACAAGTCAGTTCGGGGAATGTCGGAACAGCCTTTGGCATAGGGCCACGTTCACCCACTATCAATTCATCTTCACCTATATAAATAGTTTTCTTTTTACAAATCTCATAATAATTCTTTGCCCTGAGAATGGGAACAGGCATTGTTCCATAATACTCCTTATAAAATTCCGTTTCAATGAGCGCACGCTCTATACTCAATGTCGTTGGGGTATCAAAATTGGCTTGACGAAGCCGCTTTATACGCTCATTCATACCCTTGTTGTTTTCAGGAAATTTGATGGAATAGTTCATGGAGCTACGCTTTTTTAAATGAATACTTTCTTTATTGCCATGGGCGAATTGATGTCCCATAACAAATTTTGAGACGAAATTACGCTACCAACTGCAATAACTGCAAAAAGAACAAAAAACCTTATCATAATCATGAAAGAACTGATAATTGATGTTACAAAAATACAAATAAAAAAGGAAATCATACATTTTGATACATGGTTTCTGAAAGATTTAAATTAATTTTGCATCATCAGACTGACTATTATAATAGTCTTTCCTTTTCCTCAACAATTTTCAACATTATTCATTAATCAAGATTGATACCAAGATGAAAAAATTAAAAACATTGTTGTTTTGTACAGGTATCCTATTGTGCATGACCACGACAACATCAGCCAAAGACATCAAGGATGTAGGTGAATCCAAATATGAGTTAAGTGTAGGCGACTTGACGATGACAGTTGATGCTGCACATGGTGGAAAAATACTGTCTTTCAAGTACAAAGACAAAGAAGTCATCAATCAGTCAAGATGGCCGGAGTCCTTTGGCAGTACTTTTTGGACAAGTCCTCAAAAAGAGTGGAATTGGCCACCTGTACCCGAATATGACAAGAACCCTTATACTGTGGATTTAAAAGACAATCAACTTACACTGACCAGTAGTGTTTCAGAAAGACTTAAATTCCGCATCATCAAGGAGTTTTCAATTGACCATCTTCAAAAATCATTCATTGTCAAATATGCTATCATCAATGAAGACGACAAAGAGCGGAGTGTTGCTCCTTGGGAGATAACCCGTGTTCCCAACGAAGGATTCATATTTTTTGATGCTGACGTTAACGATATTACTCCAGCAGGTTTGATGCCTTTCCAATCGTCCTACGGAGCAGTATGGTATACTACTGATGCAACAAATGAGAACCGAAAAATCAACGCAGATGGAAAAGGCTGGTTGGCTTATAGCAATAATGGCTTATTATTGGTCAAGCAATTCCGTGATTTGGATAAGTCGCAACCAGCTCCTGGAGAAGCAGAAATACAAGTATATGTCAACAGGGGAAAAACATATATAGAATTGGAAAGCCAAGGCGCATACCAATCGCTCAAGCCAGGGGAAAAACTATCTTGGGAAGTGAAATGGATTTTGACCCCAGTTGATGAAGGTCAACAACCATCAAAAAAACTACTCAAAAAAGTGCATAAAATGGATAAAAGATTTAAATAATCTATTTTCTAAAAGCTTCTATTTTTTAAAAGCCCAAGAGAAATCAAATTCTCTTGGGCTTTTAACATGTACTATCAAAACACTTACAAAAATACCAAATCAAAATGGAACTATCATAAGGAATGGTTTTTGTACAAAAGTGTCTTGACATCTACCCATTGATAATACGGAAGGGTACGAGATTTTAAGGCGGGCACCGTGGTCTCGTTCTCATTGAGAAGAAATTTGACCAACACATCACTCGAACCCATCTTGCGGTAGAATACCATTTGTATGTTAGCAGCCATTGGTATGATTTTGTCGATAGAGATATGTTTGTGAAGAGTTAACAGGTCGTCGTTGGCTCCAACAGCTTCTTTCAATCCGAGATAATAGGCTAACGGCAGAACCGAACTGTCGTGACTGAAACGCAGAGTCATAGTGGGGGAACCTTGACGGATTACCCTATCTGTTGTGGATATGATACTATCCACCACTTCATCAAGGATATGATAGAATGGAGCGCTACCTGGAACAAGTCCTGTATCAATCAACCATGATGCATTATAGCCCTTCCACATATTGAAAAGTTCGTCTTTTGTGAAAACATCAATAAGGGATATACCTAATTCAGGTACGTTCTGCAGGTCTTCTGCTATATTATAAAGAGCCTCCATAAGAACTCTGCCATTGAAAGAGTGCGCCACTTGTGAAGTGTCTGTCAGCAAATATGCCATCAATCGTCGTGAGTCATGTGCTTTCTCGAATAGTTCGCCGGCTTGCCGCCATAGTTCATTGCTCAAATTTGTTGGTTTCGGCTTGAGGGTCAAATCCTCCACAACATATTTCATATCGTGTTTGCTGGCATCCATTCTGATTTCAAGAAGGGGATTGAGCGACTGTAATTCTGAGCAGAAATTGAACATGCTCAGCATGCACCGTCGCGAAGTCGATGATTTCGCGTCTATCTTCAGCGGTTGTTTTAGCAAACTGGGAAATCGTTCTACCATTCGCTGTGCGATTTCTCTATGTTGCTTTCCTCCAAGTGTGGTCAAATCACCGTCTCGGTGCCATGCGTCTGCAAATCCTATACGTAATTTTTCTAAGACATGCTTCCCTTTTTCAGTAAGTAATCCTACCGATTGCGCACTGTCAAGCATATTGATGGCCGTCTCATAATATTTGTTGTTAGACATGTAGCGGGAGCCGTGCCTTGCATAATGAAAGATAAAGAATGGCTCATAACCAGAGGGGGCTGGTGTCATCTTTTGTTGGCGTGGTCCAGGATAGGCGAAATAGTTGGAGCCTGTACGATAGATATCACGCAGCATCTCTTTTCTTGTAGTTTGGGCAGGAAGATTTATGGCAGCCAAGAGTAAGATGACCAAAAGAAGAGTACTATTTCTTTTCATCGATTTTAGCTTTATAGGTAATATTTGCGTTTTCAAGCATACTGCGATAGTATTTCTCTACATCGCTCCAATGGTAGAAAGGGTAACAGTCGGTTTCAATTGGTATAGATGTCTCATTTTCATTAAGGAGAAATTTCACAAGGATATCATCACTTCCATCCTTTCGGAAGAAGATCATCTGAACGTTTCCTGCCATTGGGATTAAACGGAAGAGTGCGAAATTTTCATGAAGATTTTCCATGTCATCTGTAGCATGGACAGCCTCTCTCATCCCAAGAATATAGGTAAACGGAAGCAGCACACTGTCGTGACCGAAACGCAACCTTATTCCTTTTTCACTTGAACTTATCACATTATGAGCCTCATCAAGGAAATTTTGAAGTAACGGATAGATTGCATAATAGCTTGGTTGCGCCCCAGGCATGAGTCCCTCCCATAAGCACCAACTGGCATTATATGCACGGAAGCCGTCTATTATCTCTTCCTCTGTAAACAAGTCGTTGAAAGACAACCGCAGTTCTGGCAAACAAAGCATGTCAGAAGTAATGTTCCACAAACCATCAGCCAACCGATGCGGATCAATAAGTTTTTTTGCTTTGAGTGTGTCATTGAATAAAAGAGACATCTGATGCCGCCCATTGAGCATCTTATGCTTAAAAGCAGAGAGGCTGTCATATAATGCCGCGTCTTTTTCTGACTTTGGTATCTCAATACTGTCATTCGGAACGAGATAGTACATATCGTGCTCACTGGAATTCATCTCAATATTGAGTTGCGGGTTCATTTTCTTTAGTTCCAAACAGAAATTAGCCATACTTAACATACACCTTCTTACCGTTGAAGAATTCGCTTTAACAGACAAGGGCTGATTCAACAATGTAGAATAGTTTACATACATACGGTGGGCTATGGCTCTATGTTGAAGCCCACCCAACTGTGTCAGGTCGCCATCACGATGATATGCGTCGGCATATGCCGTTTTCAATCTTTGAAGAGCATCCAAACCTAAAGCAGAAAGCAATCCCATTTCCTGTGCAGAATCCAATTTGTTGACCAAATAAACATAGGCATCATCATTGGTCATATAACGGGCACCATGGCGACCATAGTGGCTGATATAAAAAGGAACGTACCCCTTTGGTGGTGCAGTCACGTTCCCAGTAGGATTAGGATAGTTGCAATAGTTTCCACTTGCCAATTCAAGATGTGATAACAACTCTGCTTTGGATGTTTGCGACCATGTACGGAGTGATAATCCCCCAAACAATAAAACAAAAATGAATGTATACTTGATTTGCTTTTTCATTTTTTCTTATATGATATTAAAGCATGATTTCTAATTATATGGCTCAAGAGATAATGGTTTTTTATTTGTTATCAAATCAATAAATAGTTTTACCCTTGCCAAATACTCACGAAGATAGGTAATAAATGCAGTATTCGAAGTAGCGTCTGCTGCATTATAACCTATGATATCATGGACATCGAGCCCCAAATGTTCTGCCTGATAAATAGCTCTTTCGTTATGGAATTTTTGGGAAATAACCACAAAACTATGTATATCAAAAACCTTAACTGTCCGAACAACGGAATCAAGCGTCCGATAACCTTTTCCGTCAAGAATAATGTCATTGGCATTAACCCCACGGGCAATAAGCGAATCTTTCATGCTTTCCACCTCATTAACGCCCTCCTTACTGTTATCCGATCCACTAATCAGTATGTTTTTGACTTTTCCTGCCTTATACAAATGTTCTGCAGCTATTATGCGATTGTTATAAAATTGATTATCCCTATTGCCAATTCTTGTTTTGGGCGTTGTGCCCAACAACAATCCGTATTTTTGAGACTTAATGCTGTCAAGTTCTGAAAAAACCTTACCTTTTGCATTGTGTACTACCAACAGATTGCATAGTAACAACAATGCAAGAACCAACAAGATGAATGTCGCCACCGACCAAATCATTATTTTACGCACTTTTTTCAAATAGTATTTCAATTTCCACAAAACCTATAATGACCAATTTCATAGTGATGTTGCAAAGATAATAAAAAAATGATAACTTTGCATCAAAGAAACGAGCCAGTTTCTGAAGACTTTCAAAACAGAGAACAAATGAAGAAGGAGCTTTATTTTCAGGCTATAGCAAAATACATTACAGGATTGATACTTGTGATGATTTTACTTTTTCTACCTGCTTGGACACTATCCTATTGGCAAGCATGGCTTTTCCTTGGTCTTTTGTTTGTTCCAATGCTCATTGTCGGGGTTATTCTGATGATTTACAACCCAGACCTTCTTCGAAAACGTCTTGACGCCAAAGAAAAAGAAGGGGAACAGAAAACTGTTGTTGTCATGAGCGGCATTTTGTTTGTATCCGTTTTTGTCATAGCTGGATTCAATTATCGCTACCAATGGTGTCTATTGTCCAATGGCCTTGTGGTTGCCGCTGCAATAGCATTTTTGGTGGTTATGTCATGTATGCTGAGGTGATACATGAAAACGCATGGTTGTCGAGAACGATAGAAGTACAAGAAAACCAACAAGTTGTGGATACAGGTTTATATGGTCATGTCCGACACCCCATGTATACATCCACTCTGATAATGTTTCTCTCCACTCCTGTTATCCTCGCTTCAGGTTGGTCATTTGTGTTGATGTTGTTTTATTTACCTATAGTGGTTAAACGTATCAGAAATGAGGAAATAGTATTGGAACAAGAACTCGCAGGTTATAAGGATTACAAGAAAAGAGTAAAATATCGCCTCTTACCCTATATCTGGTAATCCTTATATAAAAAAGTTCATTGCTGATGTTTATTCCACATAGGAAATCTTCAGTTCTTCACTGACGTTGAAACTGTCATGATAATTATCATCGTAACAATAGATGATACGCATACCCCGGTACTGCGATGGCACTTTAAGCGTTTCCAAAAGATGCCATTTGGGCCTTCCAAAATCATATGAGGAACGGTCGAGAATAAGCCGGTTGGATGTATAGTCGAAATAGTAATAACCTCCGCCAATACATTGGTCACCCGGTTTCATCAAGTCTCTGTGCTGATTGACCATGCCCAGGCGCAGGTGTCCGTCCATGGTTATGATGAATTTGGGAAGAGTCATGGCAAATTACAAAAGTTATTCACAACTCACGACTTGAAGCTTTAGGGTGCCTGCAGGAACATGAACTTCCACAATATCACCTGCCTTTTTATTGAGCAAAGCTTGTGCTATCGGTGACTTGATGGAGATTTTGCCCTCACGAAGGTTGGCTTCATTAGGGCTCACTAAGGTATAAGTCATATGGTTGTTATTGGCCAAATTAGTCATTTCCACTTTGCTCAGCAGACCGATACCTTCGCTTTTCAAAGTCGATTTATCAATAACTCGTGCGTTTTCCAACACTTTCTGTTTGAAACGAATTCTACCCAAGAGCCGCGACTGCTCTCTTTTTGCGGCATGGTATTCAAAGTTCTCGCTAAGGTCGCCCTTATCGCGAGCCTCGGCAATGGCTTCCCTTACATTTGGAAGTTCAACGTTTACCATTTGCTTAAGTTCGGCTAAAAGTTTGTCGTAGCCTTCCTGAGACATATATTCCATATTATACTACTATTTCCTCAATTATTTTAGTAATTAATTAACGAGAATCCTCATAAAATATTATAATAAAACCGAAGAATAAAATAAGATAAGATAAACGGTGAACTGCTCCAACAGCAAATCCTACAAGTGATGAAATACGTTTATATTGATGCAAATCAGTTGACATTCAATAAACTTTTTGCTCCTTCATCCGTCAAAAGATATTATGAAAAAATATCTTTTATCCTTCATTTTAGCAGTGATAACTGTTAATATGAATGCTCAGGAGGTGAAAAAGCTTCCTCAGCCCGACATGCAACTTAATGTTACTTTGACCGAAGCACTTCAAAAACGCAAGTCAGACCGTGAATTCAAGGAAGGAGGAACAATTAGTGACCAACAGCTTTCACTCTTATTATGGGCAGCTTGTGGTGTCAACCGTGCAGACAGGAAACTTCTCACCATCCCAACAGCCATCAATGCCCAAGACATCCAAGTATATGTATGCTGCCAAGAAGGAGTCTCTTTGTATCAGCCTTATGACAATACATTATTGAAAATAACAGGCAAGGACATTCGCGAACAACTTGCTGGAAGACAGCAAAATATGAAAGTAGCCCCTCTATTCCTTTTGATAGTCAGCAATCAGGAAAAATTCCGTAATGGAAGTGAGACATACGGAGCAATGGACGCCGGTTACTCTTCTCAAAACATCTGTCTGATGTGTGCAGCTCTTGGTCTTAAAACTGTTCCAAGAGCCATGATGGACAAGGAAGGCGTAGCCAAAGTCCTTGGTCTGAATGACAAGCAGATTTTGGAGCTCAATCACCCTATCGGTTATTGAAACACATCTTTCAGTGGCGTACCGGACACATGGGAAACCGGTTTATTATCAGTGTTTGAAATATGAGAGAGATTTGTATTAAACTATTAATGCTCTTGATAGCATGTGCGGTCATAGGCGCATGCAAAGAGAAGAAAGAAGAAAAGCATCAAGGTCCAGCCCATTATAAAACCATGGTGGTAACGGCTCACGATGTGACATTGTATCAATCATATACAGCCCGGCTTTCAGGGAGGCAAATTGTAGAGGTACGCCCACAAGTGTCGGGAAATATCACACAAATCTGCATCAAGGAAGGCGACAATGTAAGAAAAGGGCAAACACTGTTCATTATTGACCAAGTCCCCTATAGGGCTGCATTGGAGGTGGCTATTGCTTCCCGAAAAAGCGCAGAGGCAAAATTAGCCACAGCAAAAATGAATTATAAGAGTGAGTTAGGACTAAAAGAGAACAATGTCGTATCGGATTTTTCTGTGGAGACCATGCGTAACGCCATGCTTGAGGCTGAAGCCGCCCTCACACAAGCCAAAGCTCAAGAGAATAATGCCCGCAACAGTCTATCCTATACCATTGTTAGAAGCCCGCTCAACGGAGTGGCATCCATGATACCATGGCATGTTGGCGCATTAGTCAATAGCAGTATCAGTGAGCCGCTGGTTACCGTAGCCGACGACCATGAGGTTTATGCCTATTTCTCCATCACAGAGAATCACGCGCTTGACCTTATTAAGCAGTATGGTTCTATCAGTCAATTTATCCATCAAGCGCCAAATGTCACGCTGAGACTAAGTAACGGAAGCGATTATGCAATGGCTGGACATATTGATGCAGTCAGTGGAACAGTAGATGCGACAACTGGTTCGGTCAACATGCGCGCCACCTTCCCCAACCCAAACAGGTTGCTCCACAACGGAGGCAGCGCAACCGTCATTTTACCATCACATCACAACAACTGTATTGTGGTTCCTCAGGAAGCCACATATGAATTACAAAACAAGGTATTTGTCTATAGAGTGGTCAACGGAATGACCAAATCTACTCCTGTAGAGGTACACCGCCAGAACAACGGACGTGAATACATCATCCGTAACGGCTTAAACGTTGGAGACACTATTATTGCAGAGGGAGCTGGTCTACTTAAAGAAGGGATAAAAATATGAATGTAAGGACTTTTATCAACCGTCCTATCCTATCTATCGTTATCTCGGTACTGATTGTAATAGTAGGTGTGATAGCTCTCATCCGCCTACCTTTAGAGCAATTTCCCGAAATAGCGCCACCCACCGTTCGTATCAATGCCAACTATACAGGAGCAAATGCTGAAACGGTGATGAAAAGTGTTGTCG
>CACXDY010000347.1 GCA_902766505.1 uncultured Prevotellaceae bacterium | reverse complement strand
TTTTTTTGCTTCGTTTACTTTTGGGTGAGAAAGAATTTGCCCTGTCTGCTATTTTGTATTTGGCAGACAGGGCAAGGTCCTATTTTGACGGATAAAGATGGTCGTTTAATATGGATTTTCGTCCAGCAGGGTTTTGAAAAAGGCTTGGAAATCCTTGGCGGTACGCTTGTCTACGATGCCGTCGTCAGTATCCTCCGAATTGCTCTTTGTCTCGATGCAGTTGCCATTTTCATCGAAATAATAACGCCATTCGTATTCATTACCTTCTTCTTTGGCCTTGGTATAGGAGAAGATAAGGCTCTTGTCTTGGGGCGCGAAGAGATATTCGGAGTAACTGTCAAATGACATGGAAGAGATGTGGTTGCTGATGAAGTAGCAGTCTTTGTCGAAATACATATTGGTTTCCGTCGTTCTCGGCGGCATGTCATCACCGAGATCATGAATGGTGATTAATATGTTGTTGGGCATCTCCGCCTTTTCGTTCTTCGCTATCTTGTCCTTGGCTTGGGCATAGATGCTGCGAATATCCTTTATACGCTGAGCCTTTGGTGTGGTGGACTTCTTCTTCGAGCCTGGCTCAGGAGATGAGACGTCTCCCATGTGGTTGACCATATTGAAGAGTTTGAGGTAATAATCCGCATTCTCTTTCTCACTGGCACCGTCGGTCCAACTGTTATGGGTGTTATGCTTTTCTTCGATGCACTTTCCTTTTGTGTCGTAGTAGTAACGTGACTCTACCACAAAACCGCCGTCGGTTTCCCCCTTCATATAGCAGAACATCACCTGTTGGTTCTTGGGATTGAGAAGAATCTCACGGTATCTGACATGACCATGGCAAGTCCAGTTCTCCACGATAAAATAGGGCTGTAGGGTTTTCGTGTCACCTGTGGAAATCTCATCGAAGTAGTAGTCGATAGACTCCTCGGTGTAGAGTGGCACGTCTTCATCATCCAGATTGTTCAGTTGGATGCTCATGTCCTTGCGTGACTTGGCGCCCTTGCCGTTCTGTTCGATTTTCTTTTTGGCCTGTGAGTAGGCTGTACGTATTTCCTTGATGCGAGCGTCTTTTCCGCTTTGTGCCCCTGCTGTTGTTACGACGAGCAGGGTCATCAGTAATGCAATCAGTTTGTTCATATTCGATGAAAGAATAGTTGTTGTGCAAAAATATGGAAAAAAAAGCATCCTTCCAAAAAATCTATGGGAAAACTCTTTCTCTCTCCACCATTTTATAATCTTTCTTTTTTCCCAACTCTTCGTGGATTCAACTATGCTCAAGCAGACAATGACCTGCCTTTTATTTTTTGGAGGCGCCCTATTTGTTTTTTTCGGATAAGAGCACATCTAAGTGGATGAGTATATGTGCTATTTGCCAAAAAAATAGTAACTTCGCCAGCGAAAAGAATACAAGACCATCCAATCTGTATGAGTAGTTGACGTATAGATGAGATGATTAGAATTCAGACATAGTACTGAGAAACAGTTTGAAGATGATTAAAGAATTGCAAGTGAGGGTGTTGCCGGAACAGGCGGCAAGTCAGCAAACGCTGGCAGAATATCTGGCCCGTGAACATGGTTTCGATGCCAGCAAGATAACGCATATCCGGACGCTACGAAGGAGCATCGATGCGCGGCAACGCACCATCTTTGTCAATCTCTCCTTACGCGTCTATGTGGGAGAGATGCCAACAGAAGACCCGTTTGAACGGACAGAATATCCCGAAGTGGCCGATGGTCCTCAGGTGATTGTGGTGGGCGAGGGGCCTGCCGGGCTTTTCGCCTCTTTGCGGCTGATAGAATTGGGTTGCAAGCCTGTCGTCTTAGAGCGTGGAAAAAATGTGACCGACCGTAAGCGCGACCTGGCAGCCATCACCCGCACCCAGACTGTGAACAGTGAAAGCAACTACTGTTTTGGTGAGGGAGGAGCAGGTGCTTATTCCGACGGCAAACTCTATACCCGTTCGAAGAAGCGGGGCAATGTGCAGAAAATCCTCAATGTGTTCTGTCAGCATGGTGCCCCGACAGCCATCCTTGCCGATGCCCATCCGCATATCGGAACGGACAAGTTGCCTCGGGTGATTGCCGCCATGCGCGACACGATTATCGGAAGTGGGGGAGAGGTGCATCATCTCACCCGCATGACCCGTCTGATTATCGCCAATAACGAGGTGGTGGGCGTAGAGGCTGAAGACCTTGCCTCTGGAGAGACCCGGGAATGGCGCGGTCCCGTCGTCCTCGCCACAGGACATTCCGCCCGCGATGTCTACCGCTATTTGTCGACTGCCCGCATAGAGATTGAGGCGAAGGGCATTGCCGTGGGTGTCAGACTCGAACATCCGTCGCAACTGATAGACCAGATACAATACCACCGTCGGGAGGGTAGGGGAAAATACCTTCCTGCAGCAGAGTATAGTTTTGTCACACAGATAGAAGGCCGGGGAGTTTATTCGTTCTGTATGTGCCCGGGAGGATTTGTGATACCGGCCGCTACAGGTCCCGAACAGGTGGTTGTCAACGGTATGAGTCCCAGTAACCGTGGCACACGGTGGTCGAACAGCGGCATGGTGGTGGAAGTGCGTCCCGAGGACATCCCCGGTGATGATGTCCTCCGCATGATGGAGTGGCAGGAGCAGTTGGAGCATGACTGTTGGCAGCAGGGAGGACAGCGTCAGACCGCTCCTGCCCAGCGCATGACCGACTTCGTAGACCGGAAACTGAGTTATGAGTTGCCTTCCTCCTCTTATGCTCCAGGATTGGTTCCCAGTCCACTGCATTTTTGGATGCCACAGATGGTGGCCTCGCGCCTCCGTCAGGGATTTCAGGTGTTTGGTCGACAGAGCCGTGGCTTTCTCACCAAGGAAGCAACGGTCATTGCCATAGAGACCCGCACCTCTGCTCCGGTGCGCATCACCCGTAGTCCGGAAACCCTTCAGCATATCACCCTGCGGGGATTGTTCCCCTGTGGCGAGGGAGCCGGCTATGCCGGAGGCATCGTCTCGGCAGGTGTCGACGGAGAGCGGTGTGCCGAGATGTGCGCTGATTATCTTAAACGGTTGGAATAAGGACTGTCTGGGGCAAGGTGAGTCGTCAAAAATAAGGAAAGGTCATCTCCCATTGCGGGGGATGACCTTTCGGCTATTTAGTGGGTTATTTCAAGTCGATGCCTGACGTACAGTGGCTTAGTAACCAGGATTCTGATATCCGTCACCATTGCTGATGGCCTGGATGTAAGCCTGTGGGATGGGGCGCAGAGCATACTCGGGCTTGAAATACTGGCCCAGGTCAGGATGCGTCTCTTTCAGGTAGTTGGCATCTTTCATCATGCCCGTACGCTTCAGGTCATAGAAGCGGCTGTACTCACCACAGAGTTCACGTCCGCGCTCGTCGAGGATGGTGCGGATGTTGGGTGTACCGGTGAGGAGTTTTGCCCCTGCACGCTGTCTCACCTTATTGATGTTGGCCAGTGCGTTGCTGTTCTGGTTGAGGTACAGGCAGGCTTCGGCAGCAATGAGATAGATTTCCGACATACGCATGATGAAGGTAGCGTTCAGATTACCGTTACGCATCTTTCCGGCATTGGCTACATAGTAGTTGTTGCTCTTGTGCTTGCTGAGCGAGGGATAGATGTAGCGGTAGAGGTTGTCCTTGCCATTGAGCGTCATCTTCACATTGCGGGCAGCATCGTCGTATACGTCCTTGTAGTCTACAAGCAGGTATTTCGAAGTTGTCTTTCCGGCCACCTCCTCAGCGTAGTTCACATCCTGCGGCACAACAATGCGGTAGGCCAACTCGCCGGGAGCGAGCGACTGTCCCACCACGCTGGCGTCTTTGTTAAAGTTGGCCTGTGTGTTGGCGTCCCAGGTGAAGTTCTGGTTGGCGTTCCATTCTGTGGTGAACGAGGCATGATAGCGTGGGTCGAGTGTACCGTCGTCTTGTACGAAGAGGTTGAGCAGGTGTTGAGTGGGCATGAAGTAACCCTCAGCGTCATACTCATAAGAGAGTACGGCGTCCTGAGTCTTCGTCCAAGCACCAAATTGGCTCAGTGCGCATTGGAAATCCTCGTCCATACGGTTGCACTTCCAGTTGCCGTTGCTCGAGCCGTGGCCGTCAGAGCCGGCGTACCAGCGGTGTTTCCAGAGGGCTTCTTTGTTCTCCATGTTGTTGGCCTGTTTGAACACATCCTCGAAGTTGGGATACATGTAAGCGCCATAGTTGCCGCCACCCGACTCGCAGTCGGCAATCAGTTTGTTGGCGGTGTCGAGTGCTTTCTGCACATAATCGGTGGTGCCATACTCATAAGTCTGCAGGTAGGCTTTGGCGAGCATACCGAGGGCAGCCTTCTTGGTCGGTGTAGTGCAGGTGGCATCGGTGCCCTTCTGCAACCACTCCACGGCAAACTCCAGGTCGGGGAGGATGATGTCCTGGTACACCTGCAGCGGCTCGGTGCGTGTG
>CACXDY010000346.1 GCA_902766505.1 uncultured Prevotellaceae bacterium | reverse complement strand
TCCTCGGCTGTCAGCTCAGAGAATTTCATCTTCATGTTTTTCATGGAGATGTCGAGTTCACCGTTTTCGAATGATGCGGATGCGGTTGGAGAGCCCCCGTCTTCCTGGTAGTCCAGATTGACGGTGTCGATTTTGTCCTGCTTTTCATCAAGAGCGGACTGCATGTCGTTTTCATTGACAAAGTCTGAGTCGTTCTGCAGGTCGGAGGTTTTTGTTGGTACGGGGATATTTGCCACTTTCTGCGATACGACGGAAGTACCATTCACCTTCACATCATCGACCTTGCCGAAGTTGTCAGAGTCAAATTTCACTTCCTTCTTGCCCGTCAAAGGGTCGGTTACCACCACCGACTCATCATCCACGAGGATATCATCGATCTTGTCGCCCAGCTCACGACGGATGTCGCCATGGGCGAATTCATTGTCATTATGGTTGATGATGGCGGAGTCAACGAAGGAGATATCTGCGCTGCCACCGAGACTCAGGGTGAAAGTCACGTCATAGATGGGTGCACCTTCATCGATGACCGACTCCGACACCTCGTTCTCGTCGTTGATAATCTCAAACACATCGTCTGCATAGAACCGCCATGGAGCGCCGTTATAGTAGCCGGTCAGTTCCACACCATATATGCCGATGGCCAGATTACCACTGTTGGATGCCACGATACGACCGGCACTATCTACACCGGAAGTTTGTGTGATACGGCCACGGCGCACGAAATTCACCAGAAGGCTTTCCACCTTGCTCATGTCAGTGGTGGCCTTGTAATCTTCCACATTCTGTTCGCATGTGATACGCAGCTTAAAAGCATTGCCGTCTAATATTTTCATGAGTTATTGGGTTTTAAGTTTTTGCAAATATAGATATTCATCAATCAAGTCAAAAGGACATTTTTTCATCCACGGCTTGCATTACCTTTCATCCGCGATGCCAGTTCCTGCGCCTCGTTGATACCACCGCGGCCTACCACATGTGTCTCAGCCTTGATGGGCTTGTCGAGACGGGCACGGAGTTCACGCACAGCAGCCGCAGTGTCACGCAGCAGCGCACGCTCTGCCTCCCAGCGCTTGTGGTCGGATTCCTGGTTGCCACGGCCGCCATAGGCTGCAGCAATGGCGTTTCCTCCCAGTGTTCCAATGATGCCTGCACGGCGTGCGTGCTCCGCCACGTTGAGCAACGGAGAGAAAGCGGGGTTGCTTACCGCCTCGCTGGGCAGTACGTACTCACCACGGTGCACGGTGCCAGCGGGCTCATACTTGCCACCAGGACCGGTGTAGCCACCTCCTGAGAAACTGGAGATAACTCCCTTCGCCAATTCGATGGCAGCCGTAATGGCAGCTATCTCCAGTGCGACTTTAGGTATTCCGGCTATACCAAGTGCAGATATATTACGACCTGTTGAATTGGCCATCCAGATGGGAACCATCTTCTCCACGGCATCGAGAGCCATGATGATGATATCTTTCAGGAAGTCATGCCAAGCCTTCTTTTCTCCCTGCAGGGCCTGTCCGATGGCTGTTCCTAATTTATTGGCAAAATCATTCGACAGATCCGTCAGTGTTTGGTATTTGTCGATAGTGTCTTTGATCAGGTTGTCGTGTGCCTCTTTCTCCTCCTGTTCTTCCTTGTTTCTCTTCTCATTATCTATCTTGAAGAGTTCCTTCCAATAGGTAGTTTCCAGGGCGAGCATGGCATCGTCGTAGGTCTCCTTGTCCATGAGCTTTTGTTCGTAGGCACGTCTGAGGATGTCACGCTGTGCTTCGACGGAACTCTCAAGGTCCTCCTTCTGTCTCTCGTACTCACTCAACTGGCTACGGCGAATCTTCTCCAATTCATTCTGCATGTCCTCATACAACTTCTGTTGCATCGACATAATCTTGTCCAGGAGTTTCTGTCGTTCGGCGGGTTCCATCCCGGCAATCTTCAGTTTCTCCTCGATGGCCTCACGTTCCAGGGCGAGCAACTGGCGCTCCAGTTCTTCCTTGCTCTTAATCTCGCCTTTGATGAACTTCTCACGCAGGGCAGCAGCCTTCTGCTGATATTCCAGATCAATGGCTTTCACTGCCTCCTGAACACGCTTGCGCTCCTCAGCGGCAGCCTTCGCAGCTTCTTTGGCTGCATCACCACCCTTGCCGCCTTTCTTTCCTTTTCCACCGCCCTTTCCTCCTGACGTCGTTGTCGGAGTAACTGTAGGCTTGGTGGTATCGCCAGCATCGGGAGTCTTATGGTCGGTAGAGATGTCAACATGCTTCAACCTGTCGTTCATAGCATTGTTGAAAGCATCTGCGGCACTGGTTCCTATTTCGCTGAAATAG
>CACXDY010000345.1 GCA_902766505.1 uncultured Prevotellaceae bacterium | reverse complement strand
GTGGACATCCATGCCGCACAGAAGTTTGGCATCCGCGTGGTTCGTGTGCCTGCTTACTCCCCACATGCCGTGGCAGAATATGCTGTCACGCTGATGTTGGCACTCAACCGGAAGGTTTACCGTTCGGTGTACCGTACACGGGAGGGAAACTTCAAGCTCAACGGCTTGCTCGGTTTCGATATGTATGGGAAGACGGTCGGACTGATCGGCATGGGACGCATCGCCAAGGAACTCATCAAGATTCTCCGTGGCTTCGGCATGAACGTATTGGCCTATGACCTCTATCCCGATGAGCAGTTTGCCAAGGAACATCAGGTGAGCATCGTCTCTCTCGACGAACTCTATGAGCAGTCGGACATCATTTCCCTGCACTGTCCGTTGACCGACGACACCAAGTTTATCATCAACAGCGACTCTATTACAAAAATGAAGTTCGGCGTGATGATCATCAATACCGGTCGCGGAAAACTGATCAAGACCGATGACCTGATTGACGGTTTGCGCTCCAACCAGATCGGTTCCGCGGCTCTCGATGTCTATGAGGAAGAGGCGAATTATTTCTACGAGGACCGTTCCGACAAGATGATTGACGACGATAAGTTGGCTCTGTTGCTGATGATGCCGAATGTCATTGTCACCTCGCACCAGGCTTTCTTTACCCGTGAGGCTACTCACAACATTGCGGTCACCACACTTCAGAACATCCTTGATTTCAAGGAGGGGAAAGAGTTGGTGAACGAGGTGAAATGAAGTCTCATCTCACTTGATAGGGGAATTTCTATCTCCCTCAAATCAAAAAAGGGGGCGTGTCAAAATAGAATGACACACCCTCTGCGCTGTGAAGTGAATGATGAAGTCTTACAACTGGTTCCACCTGGAACCGTCACCCTATTCTTCATTGAAATAGTTTTCCCTTGCCCTGGCAGGGCCGGAGCCTTCTCCTCCATAGGTGATGCCGGTATCACCGCCATCGATATTGGTCACCACAGAGATGTTGTCGTTTTCTCCGAAAAGGATGATGTCCACCAATGCCATCACATCGACGATGGTGATGGACCCGTCGCCGTTGAGGTCGGCATTCCCGTCATTGAATTCCTCAGACGGTATGCCCAAGATATAGTCCACCATCATCATCACGTCATTGATTAAAATTTTACCATCATCGTTCACATCTCCCACGAGCGGTGTTATCCGCTCCTCCTTCATTTGGAAGTAGGCACGACAAGTGCCGATGGTCTTGGCATCATTGGCATAGTAGAGTTTGTTGTTTTCCCCGAGGAAGAACTGGCTATTGTCCTCACCGCTCATGCTGTAGGGACTGTAGATGCCGCAGAAGCCGGCTGCCTCACTCCTTAAATCATCAGGTGAAGTGCTGGTGATGGTCACGCCGTTGAACGTAGGATTCTCTTCATAGTTAGGAGTCGATGTCGACCAACTCACTATATAGGGCTTGCCGGCCTCGATAGCGGTCAAGTCGCTGCTGAAGCTGAGTGTCAGTGTACCATTGGCTAAGGTGGCGCTTTCGAGCGTCTTCACGGTGGCACCCTCAAGCGGTGTGTCTTTGAAGTCGTCCACGGCAAACGGCAGGCACAGCGTGTTCCACGAACCGTCCTTGTAGAAGGTGCGGCCTTGTAGGGTGACGCTGGTGGTCTTCATGCCGTTGTACTTGGTGATGACCTCTGTGTTGTTGGCATTGTCGGCCAGACTGATGCACAGCGGCAGGTAGCGGGCGAAGATATTCACAGACCCAGTAACGACATAATCGCTGTTTGCAGCCAGCAGCATCTCGCCCTCGTTGGGCTTTATGCCATTCGCCTGACTTGTGGGACTGACCACCCATCCTGCGAACTCGTAGCCTTCGGGGATGGTGGAGCAGTCGGGCAGCGTGTAGGGCTTGCTGTTGCCCACACTAACCATCATACCGACACCCTCATAGTACACGCCGTTGCTACTGGTGGCTATCGTGATGGTAGAATATTCTTCGCCGTCCTTGTAGCCGCAGACGCACGTGCCGCTGCCGTCGCTGTTGAAATGCACAGCTGTCACCGACACAGCGCAATGCTTACAATGGGATGTGTGGGTGCCATCTTCGTTAATGGTATAGGTGGTTCCGGAAGGATGCGTGCATGGCTCGATGACGGCATAAGGACGATAGTAACAGGCAGGAACGCGTTCGCCTGCGGAGAATAACGACAAGCTACTTGACGTTTGACCCGCGCGTACCATCATTTTTTCACCGATGGAGAGCGAACCACGATGTCCGTCTCCGTCCTCGCTGCCAAATGCACAGCCGCTCTTGTTTTCAGCATCTTTACCTGCCCAGGCTATTACCGTGCCCCCATAGACCTTGACGTCGGCACCACTGGAATCCTCACCGCCACCGATGCCGGCGCCCCAGCCTTCACCACTGCCATAGACGGTTCCGCCATAGACGGTCAGCGTGCCGCCATTTTTATAACTGCCGAGTTGCTCACCGCTACCGATACCTGCAGCATCGGTACCGCCAGAAGCCCAGACAGACCCGTCATAAACGGTGACGTCGATTCCGTCTTCACCCTGGCCGCCGCCAATGCCTGCGGCATATTTGCCGCCCCAGGCTTTGATAGAGCCGCCATAGACGTACAGCTTTCCCCACTGATACGAAGAACCAAGAAAATAGGAGCCGCCAATACCTGCGGCATATTTGCCACCATGGGCCTCAATCTGGCCGCCATGGACATAGAGGGTGGCCATCTTCTCATAGTTGCTTGATGAGACGCCGTTGCCTCCAATGCCCGCGATTTTTTTGTCGTCACTGGCATTGGCAACAAGCTTGCCCGTTCCTTCCGATTGTCCATAGATATGAAGGTAAGATTCATACATGATTGAATAATTGAAGGTTATGATGCTGTTCAGTGTTGCGCCATCGCAGAGGATGATGTTGACTTTGGACTGAGAACCAATGATTAGTCTCTTTCTTGACGCATTACTTTTTACAACATACCATCCATCTTTCAACACCTGTTCTTGGGAAGGATTGTTCCCGGAAATCTCGGTGTAGGAACTACAGGTGCTTGGTGTTTCGATGACTTCGTTTCCGTTCCATGAACGATTGATATAACTGACATCTTGCGCCCATGCCCCCTGCACGACTGCGACGGCCAGAGCGAGCAGGAAAAGAATCTTTGTCTTCATTCTTTTTCTTATTATTTGTTTATGATTTATTTCATTTTGTTTGTTCCGGTTCCAGGTAAGCGGCAAAAGTGTTTCTTAGGGGAATACGTTTTTTGACACGCACGCTTTGGCGTGCGAAGTTACGATTTTATTTACACTTTTCGTGTAGTTTTGAAGATTTTAACGTGTAAATGTCATCCAACCATTGTCAGACGGCTCTTTTCAGAATGTTGGGATATGCCGATGAATTAATGCGGTTTCCACAAGATTCTTCAATAACAACACAACCTCCATGAGATATTCACGGAGGTTGTGCGGATAATTGATGACTGAAGGAAAATCCATCCTCGCCGCCGATGATCCTGCGATGATCCTGTCCCCGATGGTCCTGACAGGTCCGACGAGTTACTTTCTCAGCACCTTTTTGCCATTGATGATGACAACACCTTTGTAGGAGTTGCTGACGCGCTGGCCAGATAGGTTGTAGATGGCTTGGTCGGTATCCTCACCGGCGGCCTGCATATTGTTGATGCTGGTGGTTGCGTCAAAGGTGAAGCAGTTGATTCCATACGACATTGACAAAGGCACGGGAAGATAAGCCTTGTGAGCCTCGTTCACAAAGGGGGCACCTTCTTCTTCGCCATAGTAGAAGCCCACCTTGCCGTTCTTGACGGCCAACTTGTAGTACTTGCACTCCTGGCTTTCAGGCGTTATCTCCACCGTCTCTTTGGTGCCACGCAGCATATTTTGTAAATAAGTGCCCTCCTCCGAAGTCGGTTCGAAGGTGTAGTTACCTGGTTCTCCTTTAAGAATCACGGGACTTCCTTGAGGAATGATGCCTGAGAAAGGAATGAGCTGAAGGGTCTTCCCGCTGATATTCTTTACGGCAAAGGCTTCCACATCCTCAGGTATGGTGTATGCGCTGTTGGGATAGTAGAAGGTGGCGTAGCCGTATTGACCAATGGTGATGGTCACATCAGGCGCCGACTCCGGCCAGAATGTCGCGATATAGTAGAAACCATTATTAGAGTCGGCCAAATCTATCGTCCTACCCCAGTGCACGGAAGAATTAAAGTTACCCTCGGCTACTGTAACGGTATGACCATCATCGTTTACCCCTATGACCACCACAGAATGGGTGTCGTCATTGAGTCGGACTCCATCTCCAATACGTATCTCTGGCAGATTGTCATAAGTGCCGTAAATGATACGTATTGGGTATTCATAGTTGGAGGCATACTCCATCATATCCATCATAAAGGCAAAGCACCCTGCTCCGCCATAACAATTAGCTGGATAGCCGTCGAACTCCACCATATTGAAGTATAAGTGGGAGTTGTCCCATGGCGTACCCTCCATGTAGCCTTCCATAAATTGGCGCTCCATGATACGGTTGTAAACTTCAGTTTCATTGAGAGGCGTCTGAGCCAAGGACGTAAGGATAGTGACGGAGGCCATCATAAGTATGACCAACGCTCTACGACATGATTCAAAACCAAGAAAATGTGTGCCATGCAATTTAAATGATTGATGGATACCGAGACAGTTGTAAAGATTCTTAGTCATAGTGTAATTTTTGAGTTTTATACAAGTTGCAAAGGTTTTTGGCCCGTCAAAAGGTTTTTCTTTGGTGGCGAGAAACATCAAAGTCCATAAAACTTTGATTAAAAAGCAAATTTAGCAATTTAATAGCAAAAACAAATCCGTTTTGAGGATTTTAACACATCTGCCCGCACTACGCTATCATCTATCGCAACATAGGACCTGTCAGATCCGTCAGCCCCGTCGGACCTGCGCTTCCTTGTCCATCCCTATTTCATCATCGACTAATTCTGTAATTGATACAATAAAACGGGTGGTTCGTACAAAGCCAACTGATGTGTTTGGATTT
>CACXDY010000344.1 GCA_902766505.1 uncultured Prevotellaceae bacterium | reverse complement strand
TCGTGGATTGCAGACGGTAATAGATTTTGGAGGTCGTGGCGTCCCTGTAGTTCATGGCTGGATGGTCCTCGTTGCAGGTGAAAATTTCCTGTCCATGCCGGTAGGGGTCGAAGTCGCTGCAGTGTTGTGCGTCGCCATGACCAAGACCTGTGGTGGAAAGTCCTTTACCATTGTCGTCGATGACCATGGAACCGAAAACAATCTCGTCACGTCCGTCCCAGTCTACATCTGCAATGCCGAAATTGTGGAAACCCTGACCAAAATAGGCTCCGCTGCTGGGGCTCTTCCATTCCCAGTAGAGGTTGAGTAAATGGGTTTCCGGATTCACGGAGAAGGCTTTCATGTGGTGCTTGGTATAGCAGCCGCGGCCAAGGAATATATAGGGATGACGGCCGTCCAGGAAAGGTGCGGCAAAATAATGCTTGGTGGCACGGTGGCCATAGCCGTCGCCCCAGTCATTCACATCTCCGCGGGGGAGGGGATAGGCCAGCCACTTGGCACCGCTTGGTCCTATGCTGTAGGGCTTGCCTGTTGCTCCTTCCATATAGAGAAGATACTCTGCACCGGTGTTGGTGTAAGTCATGTTGGCTGTATGGAGCACGGTGTTGCGTGTGTTCACATTCATATTGCCGATATTGGTCTGACTGCCATCATTATGATAGATAATCATGTTGTCGGCACCACGCATCAGCACTTCGGCTTTGCCGTCACCGTCCCAGTCATATCCCACAATGTCGTATTGCTCATCAGGACCGCTGCACATGTTGGGACCGAGGTCTATGTACCATAGACGGTCGCCCTGGATGTTATAGCATTCCAGAAAATTGAAGGCTGAGTCATTGGCTACAGGACAGGGACCGGTGGCATCGCTGTCAAGATTGTAATTACGCTTGACAAGAAATTCCGATACACCATCGCCATCCACATCTGCCAAAGCGATATCATTGATACTATAGTCGTTGGATATATCGGTTCCACGGCGTGAAAGGATAGGCTTTACCTTGAATTCAATAAACTGGGTGGACTGACGGAGTACCTCTGCGCTCTTCTCCTGTTCCACACCGCGGACTACGGCGGCTACCTGATATTTGCTGCCCGCATGGCCGTTGGGGTCTACAATATTCGACACGCTCAAGGGGGAGGGGTTCACCCTCACGCCATCACGGTAGAGATTGTACTGGGTGTCATAATATTCCTCGCCAAAGATTCGCCAACTGACAAAACTGCCCGACCCGGAAGGGACGGCAACAAGACCGCGGTCAAGTTTGTCGGTGGTGCGTTGGGCTGATGCGGAGAATATGGTTAGCATCATCATCATCATTAGTAGACTTAGTCTTCTCATCTTTTGTATATTTGTTTTAGGTTCGTATTTCGAAAGTAGGCAATTGGAAAATGCTATAGCAGCCGTTCCAATCTCCAAAATTACGAATATTTTTGCCCTCATTGAAGGTTACCGCTGTTAATTTTACCTAAAAGTGTGCTTTTCCCACTCTTTCATGAAATGACCATCGTAACTTTATGAAGTTTCATGTTGCTCGTTCCTTTTTTTTTACTAAATTTGCAACATATCTCATTTTATCATGATAACTATGAAATCCATTCTGCTATCTTTTTTTTCTCTGTTTTTCATGCCTTTCGCCATGATGGCACAGAATATGGCTGATTTCAATGTGGTTCCGTTGCCTCAGTCGTGTACTTCACAAAAAGGGAAACCTTTTTCACTCAATTCTCTGCAGGCAGTGTCCTATGTGGGCGATGCTGACATGAAACGCAATGCGGATTTTATGGCTCAATATCTGCGTACTGCCATTAAGCGCGACGTGGAGGTGACTGATGCCAAAAAGAAGAGTGGGGTCGTTAGGCTGGTTGTGAATCCCAAAATCGTGGAAAAAGAGGCTTATCGGATTTCTGTTAATGACAAAGCAGTCATCATTGAGGGCGGTTCTGCCGAAGGTGTCTTCCGGGGTGTGCAGACACTAAGGAAGTCTCTTCCTATAGGAGCGGAAGGTGAAATATTGATTCCTGCTGTGGTGGTCGACGACAAACCTCGTTTTGCATATAGAGGAATGCATCTCGATGTCAGCCGACATTTCTTCGGCGTTGATTTTGTCAAGCAATATTTGGATATGTTGGCACTACATCATATCAATATTTTCCATTTCCATCTCACTGATGACCAGGGATGGCGGGTGGAAATCAAGAAATATCCCAAACTGACCGAAGTGGGGGCCTTCCGGCGCAGAACAGTGGTGGGACGCAATACTGGCCTCTATGACTATACAAGATATGGCGGATATTACACGCAAGACCAGATACGGGATATTGTTCAGTATGCCAAGGACAGGTTTATCACAGTCATTCCGGAGATTGACATGCCAGGACATATGGAGGCGGCATTGGCTGCCTATCCGCAGTTGGGATGTACAGGAGGACCTTATGAGGTGGAGGCCAATTGGGGCATTTTCAATGATATATTGTGTGCAGGACGCGAGGAGACATTCCAGTTTGTAGAGGGTGTGCTGGATGAACTGATTCAACTTTTCCCTTCAGAATATGTACATATAGGAGGGGATGAGGCTCCCCGTACCAGATGGAAGGATTGCAATCTGTGCCAGAAACGTATCAAGGAACAGGGGCTTGTGGGTGACAGTCAAAAGAAACAATCGGCTGAAGACAGACTGCAAGGCTATT
>CACXDY010000343.1 GCA_902766505.1 uncultured Prevotellaceae bacterium | reverse complement strand
ATAAAGGCCAGCATCATCATGCAGGTCGTGAAAAAATGCTGAATAGTATTCATTTTCAGTTGTTTTTTATGGTTAAAATTAAGAATTGAATAGTCAAAGAGAATTTGGTGGTCCATTTCTTTCAATGCTGATTGATTTCTCTAAAGAAAGGCTCAAATCTCAAGAGAGAGTCAAATAATTTGTGCGAAGATAAGCAAAAATCTTCACATCAGCAAAAAAACTGACTTTTTTCTTTATTTCCCTCCATCCCTTCCTACTTTTGATAAGAAAAAACGCTCCCGTGACCCTATGATTACAAAATCGGGAAGTCTGCGTCATGTATATAGACAAGAAGCTTCTATATGATGAACATGCTGACACGCGTTTTTCTGCTGTTCATGATGGTGACGGCAGCAAACGCCAAAGACATAATTGTATCCACCTCATTCCATGAGCCAGCCACCGACGGGCTCCGGTTCATTTACAGTCGTGATGGCATCCATTGGGATTCCATCCAGGGAACGTTTCTCACCCCAAAGGTGGGAAAGCAAAAAGTGATGCGCGACCCCTCCATTGTTCGGGGACGCGACGGCACCTTCCATCTGGTATGGACCAGTTCGTGGCGTGGCGACCGTGGCTTCGGCTACGCCTCATCGCGTGACCTGATTCACTGGAGTGAGCAGCGGTTCATCGAGGTGATGGCCGACACCAGCACCGTCAACGTATGGGCACCAGAACTGTTTTATGATGACGAGCGCGACCGGTTTCTGATTGTCTGGGCCTCCTGCGTGCCCGGCAAATTCCCTGACTATCAGGAAGACCATCTCAACAACCACCGTCTTTATTACACCACCACCAAGGATTTCCGGAAATTCTCCCCTACCCGACTTTTTTATGACCCAGGCTTCAGTGCCATCGATGCCACTATCGTGAAACGCGGAAAGGGCGACTATGTGATGGTGGTGAAAGACAATTCGCGTCCGATGCGCAACATCAAGGTCGCTTTCGCCAAGACACCAGAGGGACCCTGGAGTCCCTCCTCCGACCCCTTCACCGAACCTTTCACTGAAGGTCCCACGACAGCCAAGTTGGGAGACTGGTGGTATATCTACTATGACTCCTACCAGATGAAATGCTATGGTGCGAAGCGCACGAAAGACTTCCAGCGCTTCGAAGACCGGACCGGAACCGTGGTCTTCCCCGAAGGACACAAGCACGGCACGGTGTTTATGGCCCCTGAGGAACTGGTCGAAGGGCTCATCAAATACAACCGCGACGTGGTGCACTACACCGGCAAGACCATTGCCCGCCCCGAGCGGCATGACGGTGGACTCAAGCCCGTGGTGGGTGTACACAATATCCAGACCATGCGCGGAGAAGAGCCGTGGACCTACAACCACCAACCCATGATGGCCTACTGGAAGGGGAAATTCTATATGCACTACCTCACCGACCCCCGGCATGAGCATGAGCCCCCGGGCAAGACCATGCTGCAGACCTCCGAAGACGGGTATGCTTGGAGTGCCCCCGTGGAACTATTCCCCGAATATCCTGTGCCCGACGGATTCACGAAGACCACCTTGCCCGGTATCGAGGCAAAGAATCTGAAAGCCATCATGCACCAGCGTGTGGGATTCTACGTAGCCCCCAACGGCCGGCTGATAGCCATCGGCAACTACGGCATCGCCCTGACCCCAAAAGACGACCCCAACGACGGCAATGGTATCGGTCGCGTGGTGCGCGAAGTGAAAGAAGACGGGAGTTTCGGCCCCATCTACTTCGTTTATTACAACCACGACTTCAACGAGAAGAACACCCGTTACCCCAATTATAAGAAATCCCGCGACAAGGGATTCGTCAAGGCCGTCGATGCCATGCTTGCCGACCCCATGCAACGGATGCAATGGGTAGAAGAAGCCGACCGCAACGACCCGCTCATCCCTTTGAACAAAGCCTACAAGGCCTTCAGCGGCTACACCCTGCCCGACGGCCGCAAGGTGGCCTTGTGGAAACATGCCGTGACCAGCCTGTCGGCCGATGGAGGCAACACGTGGCGCGTGCCCTGTGACCGTGCACCGGGATTCGTCAACTCCAATGCGAAGATATGGGGACAGCGCCTCACCGACGGCACCTATGCCACCGTCTACAATCCCGCCGAATACCGTTGGCCACTCGCTATCTCCCTCAGTCAGGACGGTCTGGAATACAAGACCCTGTCGCTCATCCACGGAGAAGTCACCCCGCTGCGCCATGGCGGCAACTACAAGAGTTATGGTCCCCAATATACCCGCGGCATACAGGAAGGCAATGGCATCCCATGCGACAGCAACCTTTGGGTGACCTACTCCAACAACAAAGAAGACATCTGGGTGAGCCGCATCACGGTTCCCGTCAGGCTCGATGCCACCAGCCATGCCGACGGCACCTGGGGCGAGGCCCAATCGATAAGCGACCTTGCCGACTGGAACATCTATTCACCCCTTTGGGCATCGGTGAAGCTCAATGACGGTAAGATGACGCTGCACGACAGCGACCCCTATGACTATGCCCGTGTGGAGCGGGTGATACCCGCCACCAAGGAACTGGAGGTGGAGTTTGACCTTCAAACCGGGCAGAACGACCATGGCGAACTCAACATCGAGTTTTTAGATGATGCCGGTACGGTGTGTTCACGCATTGTGGCCGACAGCACCGGAACCATCCGTGTCAAGGGCGGAGCACGCTATGGCACCCTGCTGAAACACTACGAGAAAGGAGAGACCTACCACATCAAGGCCCGCCTCTCCGCCCAACTTCACCGTGCCATCTATTACGTCAACGGCAAAAAAGCCTGCGAGCGGCAGATGGACACCCCCGTGGAGCACGTCTCCCGACTGGTCTGGCGCACAGGTCCACTTTTCGACAAGCCCGACAACGAGACACCTGCCGACCAGGATTTCGACCAGCCGCGCGCCAATGACCGCGACCAGGAAGCCACCTATACCCTGTGGGGTGTGCGAAGCCATTCCCTGGATGCCGACTCCCCCATGTCGGTGCTCCATTACGACGATTTCGCCCACTATGCCGAGCGGTTCAACCACATGGAAGACGAGAACATCGTGACCACCATCCCCAATGCCCAGGCATCCGACTGGATGGCCCGCAACATCCCCTTGTTCGACTGCCCCGACGATGACTTCCGCGAGATGTACTACTACCGCTGGTGGACCCTTCGCAAACATATCAAGCGCACCCCCGTCGGCTACGGCATGACCGAGTTTTTGGTCGACCGCTCCTATGCCGACCGCTACAACCTCATCGCCTGCGCCATCGGTCATCATGTGATGGAGACCCGTTGGTTGCGCGACACCACCTACCTGCACCAAATCCTGCGCACCTGGTACTTCGGAAACGAGGGCAAGGCGATGGCGAAGATGAACAAGTTCTCCAGTTGGAACCCCTATGCCGTGCAGGAACTCTTCAAGGTACAGGGCGACACCGCCTTTGTCCTCTCCCTAAAGCCACGTCTGGAGGAGGAATATGCCCGTTGGGAGTCGACCAACCGACATCCATCAGGACTCTACTGGCAGGGCGACGTGCAGGACGGTATGGAAGAGAGCATCAGCGGTGGCCGCAAGAAACAGTATGCCCGGCCCACCATCAACAGTTATATGTATGGCAACGCCGAGGCTCTGGCCTGGATGAACTCGATGACTTACGATGTCGAAAATACCCGTCTCTACAAAAAGAAAGCCGGTACACTGCGCGACCTCATTGTGACCCATCTGTGGAATGAGAACGACCAGTTCTTCGAAACCCGCCGCGGCGATGTTGGCGACACGTTGGCCTCCGTGCGCGAGGCGATAGGCTTTATTCCGTGGTATTTCCATCTCACCGAGACCAATCCGAAATATGATGTGGCCTGGCTGCAACTACTCGACGAAAAAGGTTTCTCCGCCCCCTACGGGCTGACCACCGCCGAGCGCCGCCATCCACAGTTCCGTTCCCATGGTGTGGGAAAATGCGAGTGGGACGGTGCCATCTGGCCTTTCGCCACCTCACAGACCCTGACCGCCCTGGCCAACTATCTGAACGACTACCACGCCCCGCACGTGATAGGCGACACCGTGTTCTTCCACCAGATGAAACTTTATGTGGAGTCGCAGCACCACCGCGGCCGTCCCTATATCGGCGAATACCTCGACGAGAAGAACGGAGCCTGGCTCATGGGCGACCGCGAGCGCAGCCGTTACTACAACCACTCCACCTTCAACGACCTGGTGATAACGGGCATCGTGGGACTCCGGCCACAGATTGACGGCAGCATCGTGGTGAATCCCCTGCTGCCCGATGACCAATGGGATTACTTCTGTCTCGACGGAGTGAATTACCGCGGCCATTCGCTCACCATCATCTGGGACCGCGACGGCCAGCGCTACCACCAAGGCAACGGTCTGACGCTACTCGTCGACGGACAACGCGCCGTCCAATCACCCCGTTTAGAGAAGATTTCCTTCATCCCTGACAAACCATAAAAACCATAGCCTTCAAGATGAGAAAACTATTCACCGCCGCCCTGCTTTGTGCCACTCTCGGCAGCACAGCGCAGACCTATGAGACCCAATTCACCAGGTCGCTGAGCGACGTGATGGGCGATGTGCAGAAACGGTTTGGCATCCGCTTGAAATACGACATGGACACCACTGGTCTGAAAGTGTCGTATGCCGACTTCCGCATCCGGCCCTACAGTGTGGAGGAGACCCTGACCAACATCCTTGCCCCCTTTGACTTCAAACCCGTCTACCAACAGGGAAACGTGTGGAAGGTCAAGCGGTATGAGTATCCGCGCCGGCAACCCGCCGACGGACAAAAACTCATCCCCTATCTCAGCAGTCTGTATGACAGCCGTGAAGCATGGGAAGCCCGCCGCGACACGCTGCGCCGCGAGGTCAGGGAGCGGTTAGGCATCATCCCGCTGCAAAAGTTGGACATCATTCAAAGCAACCACTTTGGCCCCGTCCGCAAACGCGACGGATATACCGTTCAAAATTTCCAACTCACCACCGTCAACGGACACACCGTCTGCGGCAGCATCTATTCCCCCAAAGCCCTGTCATGGAAGAAAGGATGGGAAAGGAACGAAAACCGCCCGTCGAAAGGCAAATACCCCTTGATACTCTGTCCCAACGGCCATTTCAATCAAGGCCGCTACAATGCCGACCTTCAGCGCCGCTACGGCACACTGGCCCGCATGGGAGCCGTCTGTGTGAGTTTCGACCTCTGGGGATGGGGTGAGAGCGAGGACGAGGTGGGTGCCGCAGCCCACCACACCAGCGAAGCCCATGTGATGCAAGCCTACAATGGTCTGCGCATCCTCGACCTGATGTTGAGCCACAAGGACATCGACCTCACCCGCGTGGGAGTCAACGGTGGTTCAGGAGGCGGCACGCAGACCGTGCTGCTCTCCGTACTCGACGACCGCATCACCGCCCTCTGTCCCGTGGTGAGCATGTCGTCGTGGTTTGACGGCGGCTGTCCCTGCGAAAGCGGCATGCCCATCCAACTGGCCGGCGGCGGCACCTGCAATGCCGAACTTGCCGCCCTGTTTGCTCCCCGCCCGATGATGGTCGTCAGCGATGGCGGCGACTGGACCTCGACGACTCCCGAACTCGAATACCCCTACCTGCAGCGAATCTACGGATTCTATGATGCTGCCGACCAAGTGAGCAACGTTCACCTGCCCAACGAGAAGCACGACTTCGGTCCCAACAAGCGGCAGGCCGTCTATGATTTCTTCATCCGCACCTTTCAGTTGAACGGTTCGCTGCTTGACGAGAAACGTGTGACGATAGAAGACGAGCAAACCCTGAGATACCATCCCAAAAAGCCATGAACGATCCCCGAACCCTCCTCCGCCGAGCCATTGTATTGCTCCTGACCGTCCTTCCCATTTCCATGGAAGCCAGTGAGAACCACGTGCTGTGGTATGACCGGCCGGCACAGAACTGGAATGAAGCCCTGCCCATCGGCAACGGGCGTTTGGGAGCCATGATTTTCGGCAATGTCGCCACCGACCGTCTCCAACTCAACGAGGAGACTATCTGGGCCGGCCAGCCCAACAACAATGCCAACCCCGAAGCCCTGGAATATCTGCCCCGCATCCGCCAATTGGTATGGGAAGGCCGTTATCTGGAAGCCCAGACCATGGCCACAGCCCATGTGCAGAGCAAAACTAACCACGGCATGCCCTTCCAGCCGTTCGGCGACCTTTATGTCAGTTTCCCCGGGCATGACAACTACAAGGACTACCGCCGCGAGTTGTCACTCGACTCCGCCCGTGCTGTCACCACCTATACGATAGACGGCGTCACCTATCGCCGCGAATATATCGCCTCGCTCAGCAGCAATGTGGTGGTCATGCGTATGACCGCCAGCCAAAAGGGCAAAATCACGTTCAACGCTTTCATGACCTCTCCCCACAATGACGTATTCATCAGGAATGAAGGCGACGAAATAGTCCTTTCGGGAACCACATCCAACCTCGAGGGGTTGAAGGGAAAGGTCAATTTCACTGGACGTGCAACCGTTGTGGCCAAGGGCGCCAAAGCAGCCTACCGCGATGGCGTCATCACCGTCAGCCATGCCGATGAGGCCGTCATCTATCTGACGATAGCCACCAATTTCCTCCATTATGACAACATCGGCGGCAACGACACCGTGCGCTCGGAAAACCATCTCCGCAGCGCCCTCGCAGAAGACTATCCCACGATGCGCGGGAAGCACATCAGCCTCTACCGTCAGGACTTCTGCCGTGCGACACTCGATCTCGGGCCCGACGAGTATGCCGGTCTGCCCACCGACCGCCGCGTGGAACTGTTCAAGACCCACCACGACAAGCACTTGGTGGAGACCTATTTCCAATTCGGACGCTATCTGCTCATCAGCACCTCGCAGCCCGGTTGCCAGCCCCCCACCCTGCAAGGCATCTGGAACGACAAGATGTTCCCCAACTGGGACTCCAAATACACGACGAACATCAACCTCGAGATGAACTACTGGCCCTCTGAGGTGACCAACCTGCCCCATCTGTCGCAACCACTCTTCTCACTCATCCGCGACATCAGCGAGACCGGTCACCAGAGTGCCCGCATCATGTATGGAGCCGACGGATGGGTGCTCCACCACAACACCGACATCTGGCGTGTGACAGGAGCCATCGACAAAGCCCCGTCAGGACTCTGGCCGACAGGAGGAGCCTGGATGTGCCAGCACCTGTGGGAACATTGGCTGTACAGCGGCGACAAGTCATTTCTCCGCCAGTATTTCCCCATCATGGAAAGCGCCGCACGCTTTCTCAATCAAATCATGGTGCGCCATCCAGAAAAAGGCTATTGGGTGATTTGTCCAAGTCTCTCACCCGAGAACCAGCACCCCTACTCCGCCTCCACCGCCGCCGGCGTGACCATGGACAACGAACTGGTACGCGACCTGTTCAGCCATGTGCTCGAAGCCTCCGACATCCTGCAACAACCCACCACGCTGGCCGACAGTCTGCGTGACAAACTTGCCGGTCTGCCACCACTCCAGACCGGCCGTTGGGGCCAACTTCAGGAATGGCTCGACGATTGGGACAATCCCGACGACACCCACCGTCATGTGTCGCATCTCTATGCCCTCTATCCCTCCAACCAGATTACCCCCCTCGGCACGCCACAGTTGGCCGAGGCCGCCAAGACCTCGCTCATCCACCGCGGCGACCCCTCCACAGGATGGAGCATGGGCTGGAAGGTCTGCCTCTGGGCACGGCTGTTAGACGGTAATCATGCGCTGAAACTCATCGGCGACCAACTCACCCTTGTCCGCAACGAAAAGAAGAAAGGCGGCACCTACGCCAACCTGTTCGATGCCCATCCCCCCTTCCAGATTGACGGCAATTTCGGCTGCACCGCCGGCATCGCCGAGATGCTGCTGCAGAGTCACGACGGCACCGTGCACCTCCTGCCCGCCTTGCCCGATGAATGGACATCAGGCAGTGTCAGCGGTCTGCGTGCCCGTGGCGGCTATGATGTCAGTTTCTCCTGGGAGTCAGGCCGCCTGTCGCAAGCCCAGGTGACATCCACCCAAGGCGGTGTGCTGCGCCTCCGCACCAGCACCCCGTTGAAAGGCATGAAAGCCCAACGTCAAGACGGCTACTACGTCTACTCCGTCAAGATGAAGGCAGGAGCCACGAAAATCTTTAAAACCGAAGCAACCAAATCAACAAAATAGGCCATGAAACGAATGATTCTCCTATTGCTGCTCACGATGTTCTGCATCGTCAGTCAGGCAGCCAAGATACACAAACCCTGGGAAAACGGACCGCTCCAAGTGTCGGCCAACCACCGCTATCTGGTACACCAGAACGGACAGCCCTTCTTCTGGTTGGGCAACACGGCCTGGCTGATGCCCGAGCGCCTCAACCGCGACGAGGTGGAATACTATCTCAACCGCGAACGTGAGCAGGGCTACAATGTGGAACAGATACAGGTGCTCAATGCCATCCCCACCTTCAACATCTACGGGCAGCCCGCCAACGACGAGACCTTCAACTTCGCCAAATACACCCGCGAAGGAACCTACGGCTACTGGGACCATCTTGACTACATCGTCGACATGGCCGAAACCAACGGCATCTATATCGCCATGGACTGCATCTGGGGTTCCCAAATCTCAAAGATGGATGAGAAGAAAGCCAGCGCCTACGGCAAATTTCTGGGCGAGCGCTACAAAAACAAGCCCAACATCATCTGGATGATAGGCGGCGATATCATGGGCGACAAGGGCACAGCCTGTTGGGACGCCCTGGCACGGGCCATCAAGAAAGCCGACGGCAACCATCTGATGACCTTCCATCCCCGCGGACGCACCACCAGTGCCTGGTGGTACAACGACCGTGAGTGGATGGACTTCAATATGTTCCAGAGTGGCCATCGCCGCTACGGGCAGCGCAACGGCGACGGCGACTACACCATCAAGGACAACACCGAAGAAGACAACGGGCGCTACGTGGAGATGAGTCAGGAGAAAGAGCCGCTGCGCCCCGTCATCGACGGTGAGCCCTCCTACGAAGACATCCCCCAGGGCCTCCACGATTTCAGTGCCCCCCGCTGGCAGGACTACGACGTGCGCCGTTATGCCTATTGGGCCGTGCTGGCCGGCTGTTTCGGCCACACCTACGGCCACAACAGCATCATGCAGTTCATGCGCCCCGGCGTGCTCGCCTCTTTTGGAGCGGAAAAGGCATGGTGGGATGCGATGAACGACCCCGGCTATCTACAAATGAAATATCTGAAATGGCTGATGCTCGCCCTGCCCTTCACCGATGGAGAGGCCGACCAGAGCATCATCGCCAGTGCCAACGGAGAGCGTTATGACCGCGTCATCGCCCTTCGTGGACAAGATTTCCTGCTCGTTTACAACTACAGCGGCAAGCCGGTGACCATCGACTTGTCGAAAATCTCCGGAACCTCGAAGAACCTGTGGGTGATGAATCCCTCGGACGGGAGTCTGACCTATCAGGGAGAGACCAGCGACAAGACCAGGGAATGGGTGACCGACGGCGCCTACCTCCGCGGCAGCGACCGGGTATTGATTGCTGTAGACAGCCATAAAAACTATATCGACAAAAAAGCCACCAAACTGGAAGAAAGATGGTAAGGAAAGCCCCGATACTGACCGTGCTGTTCTTAGGTCTCGCCATCCTGGCGACGGCAGCCGGCAAGAAGAAAATTCCCGTTGTGAGTGTCACCGACCTGCGCACCGAGCATCTGGTGTCGCCGATGAGCATCGACACCCCCACGCCACGCCTCGGCTGGCGCATCGAGAGCACCGAGAGCGACGTGATGCAGACCAGTTGTCATCTCATCGTGTCGTCCACCCGTGAAAAAGCCGAAGCCTTGGAGGGCGACCTCCGCGACCTGCATATCGACGGCGACCAGTCGCAATGGGTCAGCATCGGCGACAGTCCAGCCCTTCGCAGCAACACCCGCTGCTATTGGCGTGTCAAGGTGACCACCAACAAGGGTGAGAGTGCCTGGAGCGATGTGGCGATGTGGAACGTGGGTCTGCTCAACGAAGCCGACTGGCGCGGCCGATGGATAGGTCTCGACCAGCGTATGCCGTGGGATGTGGGAGGCGAGCACAGCCATCTCTCCGCCCGCTATCTGCGCACCCAGTTCAGCACCGACAAGCCCATCCGCCAAGCCACGCTCTACATCAGCGGTCTGGGCATGTACGAAGTGTTCATCAACGGTCAGCATGTGGGCGACCAGGTGCTGGCTCCCGCCCCCACCGACTATCGCCGAACCGTGCTCTATAATGCCTTCGATGTGACCACGCTTCTCGGTGCCGACAATGCCATCGGTGTCATCCTCGGCAACGGTCGCTACTACACCATGCAGCAGGACAAGAAGCCCTACAAAATCACACGGTTTGGTTTCCCCACCCTGCGCGCCAACCTCATCATCGAATATACCGACGGCAGCCGCAAAACCGTGGTCACCGACGAGAAATGGAAAATCAATCCCGATGGAGCCATCCGTTCCAACAATGAGTATGATGGTGAGATATACGATGCCTCCAAGGAATTCGACGGATGGACCCAGACCGGCTTTGACGACAGTCAATGGAAATCCGCCGAGCGTACCGCCATACCCCTGGGCACCCTTCGCGGTGCCATGTCGCCCAACATGAAAGTGGTGCAGAGCGTGAAAGCCCGCAGCATCACCCGCAAGGGCGACAAATACGTGGTCGACATGGGTCAGAACATGGCCGGCTGGCTGAAAGTGCGCCTCCCCCAACTCGGCAAGGGCGACAGCATCGTGATACGCTTCGCCGAGCGCACCGACTCCACTGGCAATATTTGGGTGGAGAATTTCCGCCATGCCCAGAGCACCGACCGCTACTATGCCAACGGAAAGGAAAAGGGACAGTGGTGGCATCCCACCTTTGTCTACCACGGTTTCCGCTATGCCGAAATCACCGGCATGCCGCAGGCCGGCATCGACGATTTCCTCGGTGAGGTCGTCTCCGACGAGATGGACGAGACAGGAGATTTCACCTGCCGCGACACCATCCTCAACAAAGTCTACCACAATGCCCGTTGGGGCGTGCTGAGCAACTACAAAGGCATGCCCGTCGACTGTCCTCAGCGCGATGAACGTCAGCCGTGGCTTGGCGACCGCACACGCGGTTGCTACGGCGAGGCCTTCCTCTTCGACAACGCCTCCCTCTACGCCAAATGGATGCGCGACATCGTCGAGGCCCAGCGCGAGGACGGCTGTATCCCCGATGTCGCCCCCGCCTTTTGGAATTACTACAGCGACAATGTGACCTGGCCGGCTGCCCTGCCCTTCGGCCTCGAGATGCTCTGGCGGCAGTTCGGCAACGATGCCCCCATGCGCCAATATTATCCGAAAGTAGCCCTCTGGCTCTCCCACCTGAAATACCAATATGGCAAGGACGGTCTGATCACCACCGACCGCTATGGCGACTGGTGCGTCCCTCCCGAGAGCGAGAAACTCATCCACAGCGAGGACCCTGCCCGCATCACCGACGGCACACTCATCTCCACCGCCTACTATTACCGCCTGTGCCAGTTGATGGCCACCTTTGCGCGGCATTTGGGCAAGACCGATGACATCCGTCATTACGAGCAAGAGGCACAAGCCACGAAGGAAACCTTCAACAAACAGTTCCTCCACAGGCAGGAAGGCACCTCGACCGTTCCCGGACATATCCTCTACCCCGACAGCACATTTTACGGCAACAACACCGTGACGTCGAACATCCTGCCGTTGACCTTCGGCATGACCGACGACACCTATGTCCGCGGCGAGGTGGAGAAAAACATCGTGAAGGCCATCATCGACCAGAACTTAGGCACCGTGACCTGCGGTGTCATCGGCATTGGGTGGCTGATGCACGGACTCACCGGCATGGGTCGCAGCGATGTGGCGTGGCTGCTGGCCACCAACAAGAAATACCCCAGTTGGGGCTATATGGCCGAACATGGTGCCACCACTATCTGGGAACTGTGGAACGGCGACACAGCCAGTCCCGCTATGAACAGCGGCAACCACGTGATGCTGTTGGGCGACCTGCTGTCATGGCTCTACGAGGATGTGGCCGGCATCAATGCCCAGAAGCCCGGTTTCAAGGAAATCCTGTTGAAACCCGATTTTTCCGTTGATGAGATGGATGACATCGATGCCACCTACCGCAGCATCTACGGTCCCATCATCAGCCGGTGGCACAAAGCCAACGGTAAACTCTACTGGCATATCGAAATACCCGCCAACACGACCGCCCAGGCCTGTCTGCCCGACGGCAGCACGCAGACACTCGGCTCCGGCACCCACGACCTGGAGTGCGCCCTGCCCAAACGCGGTTCTCAAGTGGTGGTCGACGAATTCCTCTACAAGCAGGCCAGTTTTCCCGAATGTCACTCCGCCAGTATCGTGGAGACCCGCAAAGGCGACCTGGTGGCCACGTATTTCGGAGGCACCAAGGAGCGCAATCCCGACGTGTGTATCTGGGTGAGCCGCAAGCCCAAGGGCAAGAGCGAGTGGACAGCCCCTCAGATGGTGGCCGACGGTGTGTTCCGCCCCGACTACCGCGAGGCATGCTGGAATCCCGTGCTCTTCGAGACCCCCAACGGTGAATTGAGAATCTATTTCAAGATAGGTCCCAACGTTGCCGGTTGGAAAGGATGGATGGTGCGTTCGAAAGACGGAGGGAAGACCTGGAGCCGCCGCGAGCAGTTGCCCGACACCATCTATGGTCCCATCAAGAACAAACCCGTCGTACACCAAGGCCGTATCATCTCGCCCACCAGCGATGAGCGCAACGGCTGGAAACTATATTTCGAACTCAGCGACGACATGGGCAAGACCTGGCGCCGCACGGCCTTCGTCGAGGCCGACGAAGGAGTCAAAGCCATTCAGCCCACCATTCTCATCCTGCCCGACGGAAGGTTGGAAGCCCTCTGCCGCACCCGCAGCCGCCAGATTGGCGTCACCTTCAGTTCCGACAATGGAGAGACCTGGAGCAAACTGACGCTCATCGACACGCCCAACAACAACAGCGGTATAGATGCCGTCAACCTCAAGGACGGCGGCTACGCACTCATCTGCAACGATTGGCCCATCGAGCCCTCCAAGGAGAAGGGAGCCCGCACCCCGCTGTCGGTTCTTCGGAGCGACGACGGTCTGCACTGGCAGCACTGGATTACGCTGGAAGACAGCCCCATTCTGCAATACTCCTATCCGTCTATCATCCAGAGCCGCGACGGACACTTGCACATGGTCTATACGTGGCGCCGCCAGCGTGTGAAGCACGTGGAATTGATTCCATAAGTCAAGTTGTGAAGGCCACTGAAAAAACGGCGAACGTAGGGCATCTTTATTTTAGAGAATTAACGAAAACGATATAAATCCATGAGAAAAAGGCTTTTTCTTTTGCCCTTTCAGGGCGTATTATTTCACCGCTCTATCCCAGGGCGTTGCCCTGGGCTGACATCTTGTTGGCCCTTCAGGCCGTTTGCGGCTAAGAGTTCTGTGCATAGGCTCACTTCTCGTAGGCCGTTTGCGGCTAAGAGTTCTGTGTCTGGGCTAACATTTAAATGGCCTTTCAGACCGTTTGGAGCTAAGAGTTCTGTGCCTGGGCTAACATTTATTTTTCTATTTTGTGCGATGATGGCCACCGCACAGTCGACCTCCGTTGCCGGATTCTATCCTTTGGAGAACAGCGGACGCGTGATTTACAATTTCAACGAAGGCTGGCGCTTCCATTTAGGCGATGTCACCGGAGCCTGGGCCACCACCTTCAACGACTCCGAGTGGGAAGTGGTGTGTGCCCCCCACTGCGTGAAACTGGAGCCCTCGGAGGCCAGTGGCGGCCGCAACTACCAAGGAGTATGCTGGTACCGCAAGCATTTCACCATTCCTTCGGACATGAGCGGCAAGCATGTGACCGTGCATTTTGAGGCCGTCATGGGCAAGCACCAAGTCTATGTCAACAATAAGAAAGTCAAGGAGTATGAGGGCGGTTATCTGCCTATCACCATCGACCTGACCGAGGCAGGCTTGAAAGCCGGCGACAAGTGTGTGATAGCCCTCCGAGCCGACAACAGCGACGACAGCAACTATCCTCCGGGCAAGAAGCAGACACAACTCGACTTCGCCTATCATGGTGGCATGTACCGCGATGTGTGGCTCATCGGCAAGTCGCCGCTGCACATCACCGATGCTGTGGAGCGCAACGATGTGGCCGGTGGCGGTGTTTTCCTCCATTTCGACAACATCAGTGAACGGAAGGCCGATGTCATGGTCAACGTAGAGATAGCCAAGGACGACGAAAGCGACATCACCCCGCAGATTATCGCCCGCATCAAGGATGCCACCGGCAAGACCGTAAAGACGATGAAAGCCAAGGTGTCGATGCCCCCCTATCCCGGTCTGATGGCCAACGTGATGCTCAGCACCACGCTCGACCGTCCCCACCTGTGGTCGCCCGAAGACCCCTATCTATATCATGTGGAGATAGAGGTGCGCAACGGTCGTACCGTCACCGATGGCGGCATCGTCCGCATGGGCATCCGCTCGGCAGAGTTTCGCGGCAAGGACGGTTTCTGGCTCAACGGTAAGCCCTATCACCAGATGGTGGGCGGCAACCGTCACCAGGATTTCGCCTATGTCGGCAATGCCCTTCCCAACAGTCAGCAGTGGCGTGATGCCAAGCGTCTGAAAGATGCGGGCATGATGATTGTGCGTGCCGCCCATTATCCCCAGGACCCGTCGTTCATGGATGCCTGCGACGAACTGGGTCTGTTTGTCCTCGTCCCCACTCCCGGGTGGCAATACTGGAACAAAGACCCGCAATGGGCTGAGAAAGTGCACCAAAACACCCGGCGCATCATCCGCCGCGACCGCAACCACCCCTGTGTGCTGATGTGGGAACCTATCCTCAACGAGACCCGCTACCCCAAGGAGTTTGCCCTGAAAGCCTTGGAGATTACCCGTGAGGAGTACCCCTATCCCGGCCGCCCTGTGGCCGCCGCCGACCTGAACTCCTCTGGAGTCAAGGAAAACTATGATGTCCTCTACGACTGGGCCTACAACATCGGCAAGCAGGAATATGATACCGACAAATGTATTTTTACGCGCGAGTGGGGAGAATATGTCGACGACTGGTATGCCCACAATGCCATCAACCGCGCTGCCCGTGGCTGGGGTGAACAAGCCATGCTGACCGCCGCCCTGTCGTTGTGCGACACCTACGGCATGATGTACCACGGTCAGCGGCAGTTTATCGGCGGATGTCTCTGGCACCCGTTCGACCATCAACGCGGCTATCATCCCGATGCCTATCTCGGTGGCATCTACGATGCCTTCCGCCAGAAGAAATACGCCTTTGAGATGTTCCGTTCGCAACTGACCCCCGGTGCCGTGGGCTATGGTACAGAGCCTGTGGAGCCCATGGTCTACATCGCCCATGAGATGACGCAGTTCTCCGGTTCGGATGTTGTGGTGATGAGCAATTGCGACAGTGTTCGTCTGACAGTATTTGGCGGTGCGAAAGCCGCCACCCTTCCGGTGGTCCATGATGCAGAAGGCATCCCCAACGCACCAGTCGTTTTCAAGGATTTCTGGGATTTCTGGGAAGCCCGCAACCTGAGTTACACCAAACGTTCCTGGCAGTCGGTCACCCTGTTGGCCGAAGGGATTATCGACGGCAAGGTGGTGTGCAGCGAACTGAAGAGGCCTTCACGCCGGAGCACCAAACTCCATCTTGTGGCCGACGAGATGGGTAAGCCCTTGGTGGCCGACGGCAGCGACTTCATCGTAGTGGTAGCCGAAGTGACCGACGACAGCGGCTATGTCCGCCATTTAGCCCGCGAGCATGTCACCTTCGAGGTGGAGGGCGAGGGCAGCATCATCGGCGGCGAGGAAATACAGGCCAATCCCCGTGCTGTGGAATGGGGCACCGCACCCGTTCTTATCCGCTCCACACATCAGGCAGGAAAAATCCGCATCATAGCCCGTCCGACCTTTGGCGGTGAGCATGCCCCACTCGCCGACACACTGACCATCGAGAGCATCCCCTATGAGGGACAGATGTGTCATCAGGACATAAGTACAAAATCCACTGTTTCGCGTCATACAACAGAGAGAATACCGACCCCATCCAACGCCATGACCGAGGAAGAGCGCCGCAAGGCCCTTGAAGAAGTGGAAAAGCAGCAGCAGGATTTCGGAATACAACAATCGAAATAACGGATTGCCCTGTAACCCTAAAGTCTCTCGTCTATGGCGGGAGACTTTAGTTAATAAATCCTAAAATACGAACAGTCCATCAGTCAGATATCAGATAAAGCAGTAACTTTGGAAAAGAATTGAACCGAAAAAATAGATATACTAAATATTTACTAATCAAATCAACAAACGCTTATGAAAAAATTATTTACGCTAATTTCTGTCGCACTTGTTGCTATGGGTGTAAGCGCCCAGACCGAGAGCTATAAGGCTATCACGGTGGACGGCGATGTCATCACCCTTGCTCCAGAGTTCTCAGCCCTGATAGACGATGGGAACAATGCCACGAATGTGGCAGACGGCAAGTCGATTGTCACTGTCAACACCGCCAACATGACCCTTGAGGCAGTGGGTGGAGCAACTATCGCCGACAAGGTAGACCCCGAGAACCCCACTGTGAACCTCGGTCAGGACCTCGTCCCTGGCGCCGTGATTGATGCTGAGGCCCACACCTATGAGATAGCCTCCGTCGGTTCATGGAACCCCATCCAGTGGAAGAACGGCAACAACAAGCTCGACATCAACGACGCCAACAACACCAAGCTTTATTTCCTCATGGGCACCGGCAACCCCTATGTCAATATGTTCTGCGAGGAAGTTTACCGCGACGGTGAAGCCACAGGCACCTATCGTGCACAGTACGAGTATTACAAGCCAGGTGGCCAGACCATGCCGCTCGTAGGCCTCTACTACAAGTTCTCACCAAAGGTGGACGGCAAGTTGAGAGTTCAGATTTGGGCCAACAAAGGCAACCGCCACACCTATGTGATTGACGGAGAGACGAAGGAAGCCGTAGATTACAGCGCCGAGGGTTACATCAACGGCCAACGCGCCAACTACACCACCCAGGCCATTGACCCCGAGACAGGTGAGCCCCGTGTGGACAACCAGGGCAACCCCGTCTACGAGCAGTATCAGATATTCTTCACTCCCGAGCAGATAGACTCCATCCACAGGTCCATCCAATGCATCCCTGACACTCTGCCAAGCGGTGAAGTCGTCTATACAGAGAAAGACGAGCTCTATGGCCCCTACATCATCGCCGGCGGCAACCAGGCATTCTGGGGTTGGATTACCTTCGAGGTAAAAGCCGGCAAGACCTACTGGCTCTTCCAGGACAGTTCACAAGTGGGCTTCGGTGGATTTGACTTCAATACCGGCGACGACCAGCCCGACCCAGGCAACGACCTGACAGCGATAGTAGCCCAGGCCACTGCTGTTCAAAGCGGTTCTGTCACCATCAATCTCGAAGAAGGTAAGGAATACACCATGTCGGGTCCCGTCACGTATCCACTCCTCACCATTGCCGGTGCTGAAGGCAGCAAGAACAAGGTCACTATGGCAGAGGGAGCCACCTTTGTCCTCAGCGGTTATAGCATCACCCTGCAAAACCTTGATATCGAAGCAGGTGCCAACAGCAAAGCCCTCTTCACCGTCAGTGAGAATCCCACTGGCAACGTCAGCGCCGAGAACGACTACCACTTCATCGACAACATCGATTTGAAGGACTGCAACATCAGCAATATCGACCAGATTATCAACGACAAGACCGAGGCCGGCATCAAATACTGCGTAGGCAACTTTGTCGTCGACAACTGCGTGGTATCGCTCAATTCCAGCGCCACCAAGACCGTGTTCGACATGCACAACAAGGGCTTCATCAACAACCTGACCGTGAAGAACAGCACGTTCTACAGCAAGGGAATCGACCAGGACTACTTCGTCCGCTATGAGAATGCAGGCCGCTGCGACCGTGCCGGTTTCGAGAGCAACAGCATCAACTACGAGAACAACACGTTCTACAATGTTGCGAAGACCGGTCAGTGGGGCAACTACAATGGATTTGCCGGCCGTGGCACTTCCTACTGGGTGATGAAGAAGAACATCTTCGTTGACTGTGGTAGTGGTCAGGTTACCCGCCGCTTCCTCCACAGCCGTGGCAACCAGTCTACAGCGACCTTCGAGTACAACACCTATTGGTTTGACGGTGCTGCCGAGGATACCGGCAACTATGACACCAGCGAGACCATTCTCGCCAGCGACCCACAGTTTGTGGATGCCGCCAATGCCAACTTTACTCCTCAGGGAGCCGACCAGTTGACCAACCAGACCGGTGACCCACGCTGGTTGACCGATGGTATCGAGAACGTGACCACCAGGATGGAAGATGCCAACGCACCCGTCTACAACCTGGCAGGACAGCGCGTGAGCCCCACCACGAAGGGCATCCTCATCAAGAACGGCAGGAAATATATCAACAAATAACGACCGTTTCCTAAAAAAAAGCCGGTGAGCCTATGGGTTTGCCGGCTTTTTTCATTATATTTGCAACACAATCACCTAAGACTGACAAAGTAGGATATGAAATGCCAATGGGTACAATGCGCCCGTGGAGACGTCATATAAGAAAGACACGAAATTATACATGTATAAAAAATAAACTAATTATGAACAAATCAGAATTTGTATCATACACGAGACACTGTCTTCTTGTGGGCATGGCCGTAGCCCTGTTGGGACTCGGATCATGCGCGGATACCTACGATGGTGACGAGAAGTTTGAGAGCAGCGTGAAAAATGCTCAGTTGACTTCTCCTGCCGAAGGGGACATCACCATCACGCCCAACACCGACGGCGACCGTATGACCATCGCGTGGCCGGTGGTACATGGCGCCGGTGGTTACGATGTGGCTCTCTACGACCTAGGCAATGAGAGCGTTGCCCTTGTTCACGACACCATCGACGGTTGCTCTTTCTCCACCTCCCGCGAGGAGGATGTCAACTACAAGCTCGTCATCCGCACACTGGGCAACAAGCAGTTGAACAACAGTGATGCCGCTGCTGCCACAGAGAAGCTTTTCAACTCGTTCGAGGCCTCCTTCGCCTCCATCCCCGAGGGCGACCTGCTGGCCTACTTCACCAGCAACCCCATCCCCGACGACTCCGTGGGCATGAACCTCAACTACGACCTTGTCCCCGGTGGTCACTATGAGCTTTCCGGTCTGCTCGACTTCGGCAAACACACGGTGACCCTCCGCACGAGCAGCAAGACCAACAATGCCACCATCACCTACAGCAGCAGTGGTTCGGGTCTGGCCTCGAGCAGCGGTTTCAAGGCCAAATACATCGATTTCGAGTGCGGTGCTTCCAACCAGCCTTTCTTCGCGCTGAGTGAGAACCCCAACCCCGACATTCTGGATGCCGACCATCAGAACCATTATCAGATAGTCGACCCCATCAGTTTCATCAACTGCAACATCAGCAATGTGAACCGCACGTTCATGTTCGACAACAAGGTGAAATACTGCGTGAAGACCTTCTCGATCAGCAACTGTCTGGTGAAATTCACGCCCGACGACAAGATGAGCAGTTCGGCCTACTTCCAGATTTACGACGGCGGCGGTTTCATCAACGACTTCACCGCCACCAACTGCACGTTCTGGTCGGCTACCGAGAATCCCGTCAACTATTTCATCCGCTACAACAACTCAGGCCGCTGCGACCGTGCCGGTTATTCCACCAACTCCATCAACCTGCGTAGCTGCACCTTCTACAATATCGCACGCAACGGGCAGATGGCCAACCACAGCGGTTTCGACGGTCGTGCCACTTCAAACTACGTGATAACCAACAACATCTTCGTGGATTGCGGCAGCGGCCAGGTACCCCGCCGTATAGTGGGTCGTCTGAACACCTCAGCAGTTGTCAACTTCTCCTACAACACCTACTGGTATGAGGGAGCCCCCGAGACCGAAGGCTTCTCCACCGACTCCTACGACCAGAGCCACACTGCCCTACAGACCGACCCTGCCTTTGTTGATGCCGCCAACGGCAACTTCACCCCGACAGGTTCTGAGCAGGTAGCCCGCAAGACCGGTGACCCACGCTGGATAGCAGAATGACCATCAACCATGTAGAACAAAAAAACAACACACGATATGAAAAGAACACGTATCATAAGCATGTGCATAGGTTTGGCCATGATGCTGGCACCAGCGTTGGCCCAAGCCCAGACCCAGACCGTGAAGGGTACGGTAGTCGATGAGAACGGCGAGCCTGTGATTGGCGCCACCATCAAGGTGGCCGGCGAGAAATCCGGCGGCACCGTGACCGACCTTGACGGAAACTATGAAATCACCGTCCCCGACAACGGCAAGATAACCGTCAGTTACATCGGCTACATGGAGCAGACTGTGAAGCCCGGCGGTGTCATCCGTCTCGCTGAAGACCACCAGAGCCTTGAAGAGGTTGTCGTGGTGGGTTACGGTTCGCAGAAGATGAAGAACATCACCGGTGCCGTGGAGACCATCACGCCCAAGGAAATCCAGGACCTCTCCGTAGGAAGTCTGGGAGATGCCCTCGTCGGTATGTTCAATGGCGTGAGCGTGAATGCCAACGGCTACCGCCCCGGCCAGAGTCCTTCGCTGAACATCCGTCAGAGCGATGTGCTGGCCCGCAGTACGACACCCGATGCCACCCGAGGCGGAAGTCCCGACCCCACCCCACTCTATGTCATCGACGGTTTCATCTCTACGGAGACCGCCTTCAACAACCTCGACGTGAGCGAGGTGGAGAGCATCACAGTGCTGAAAGACGCCTCGGCCGCCGTCTATGGAGCCCGCGCCGGTTATGGTGTGGTGCTGGTGAAGACCAAGCAAGGCCAGAACAGCGCCCCCAAAATCAGTTATTCGGGCCAGATGGGTTGGACCGACGCGCTCTACACCCCCAAGATGCTGAGTACATACGACTACATGAAGGTCTACAACACCATCCGTGCCGCCATCACCTCCACCCAGGACGACCTGGAGAACCGCATACAGTTGTTCCAGTATGACGAGATGGAGGCAGCCCGCAACATCAATTTCGACCTGCTCGACAAGGAATGGAGTGCAGCCCTCACCCAACGTCACAACCTGAACATCAACGGAGGTACCGACAAGGCCACCTATTTCGCAGGCGTGTCCTACTACACCCAGGACGGTAACATCGGCCGTCTCGACTACGACCGTTGGAACTTCCGTGCCGGCATCAACGCCAAGATAGGCGCCCATGTGAAGACCGCCCTTCAGGTAAGCGGTGACTGGGGAGAGCGCAACAACTCCACCACCCCGCAAGGCGGCGGCACCGACTACGACTACCGCTGGCTGATGACCCACCTGCCCTTCGTGCCCGACTATGCCGGAGACTATCCCATCGTCTACAGCGGCATGGAGAACATCATTCCGACGAGTGCCACACAGTTATACAATTTCGCCGCCGTTCAGAACCACAGCGACAATGTACGCAACCAGTCCAACAACCTGAACATCAACGGCAGCATCGAGTTCGACTTCAACTGGATTAAGCCCCTCAAGGGTTTGTCGGCCAAGGTGTCGTACTCCAAGAGCATCGCCAACACGAAGAACAACACCGTGCAGACCATTCAGGACGTCTACCGCT
>CACXDY010000342.1 GCA_902766505.1 uncultured Prevotellaceae bacterium | reverse complement strand
GCGTTTCCTGATGGAACTTCTATCGACTCAGGTGTGGTGTCTGCATGGTCGGTTGGACTTACAGACGTATCCTCTTTCCATGGCTCAATGTTGGATGGGGTCTCTCCCTCCTTCTCTGCTGATGCTTCCATTCTTTCTGTCTCATGTTGTGATGGATTCAGCAGATAGGCCGTTCCTCCAATGAAAGCTAAAATGGCGGCGGCTGCAGCATAACGGCGAAGGGATGGCCACAGCGTCCGCTTGACGGCAGGCTGAGTGGGCAAATCCTTTGCGATGTCTTCCCACAAGCCCTCGGGGACGGAAGCCTGATGGCTTTCCATCTTCTCGCGTAGTTGTTTGGTCCAGTCTTTATCTGTCATGGCTGTGGGTTTTGTAGTCATTTATCATTTTTGCTAACATTCGCTTGGCGCGAAGAAACTGAGAGGCTGAGGAGTTTTCCTTGATTCCAATGAGTTGGGCTATTTCTTTATGACTTTTCTGTTCAAAAACATATAGGTTGAGTACTGTCCGGTATCCTGAAGGCAGGCGTTGAATCATCTTGTTGAGCTCATCGGGAGGTATTGGCGGAATGTCGGGTTCCTGGTCGGCTTCATCGTCGGGTATCTGGTCCGTGAAATGTATTTTGGCATTCTGGCGGAGCACGTTGAGCGATTCATTGGCTACGATGCGCATCACCCAGGCTTTCAGCGAACCCTCACCCTTGTAGTGGAATTGATGGGCTTTGGTATAGGCTTTGATAAAACTGTCGTGAAGCACATCTCGGGCAGCTTCCTGGTCGGAGAGATACCGCATCGCCGTAGACATGGCATACCCTGCCAGCTGGCAATACATCTCCTGCATGGCCTGTCGGTTGGACTGCTGTATTCCTTCGATGATTTGTCGCTCTGTCACGCTTGTTATCTCCGCCTTTGGGCGGTTTCAATGAGTTCCAGCAATCGCTGACGGTAATGATGGGGGTCAAAGTTCTGACTGTTTTTGACGAGCTGGTGGGCCATGCTGAGAGTTGCATCCCCTTTATAAGGTGAGTTGCGGAGCACCAGACCGAATGCTGCCACACCGGCAGCGAAATTGAAATTCTCGGAGGGAGCGTATTGCGGCTGACCGTTGGCGGAATGTTGGTTTTCAGCAATAATGGTGGAGGCAAGCGGTATGCTCTCTTCGCCAAGGGATTTCTTGTAACGGAAATCGAAGGTGGCTACTTCTTGGCGGGTGCCATTGCTGAGGCTCTCCTTCAACTGTTCCGTTGGGATAATCTCATAGAGTGCTGTGATGGTCTGACCGGCACCTATTTCGCCTGCATCTGTCTCGTCATTCTCAAAGTCTTCGGTGTTCAACGCACGGTTCTCATAACCTATCAAGCGGTAGGCCTTCACCATCTGGCCGTCAAACGTGACTTGGCATTTTGCGTCATTGGCTACGCTGACAAAACGCTCGCGCTCATGCACAAATACTTTTACCATTTCATTCTCGCTGTCGATATAGTGATAGGTGCCGTTGCCGTGATTGCTGATGGTCTCCATCATGCTGTCGTTGAGGTTGCCGTAGCCGAAGCCTAAACAGGTCAGGTAGATGCCTTCCCTCGCATAACTTTCCACCATTTCCAACAAGGCCTCTGTACTGGTGACACCAACGTTGAAATCGCCGTCGGTGCCCATGATGACGCGGTTGTTGCATTGGGGGTCGTAGTTGGCCTTGGCTTCCTCATAGGCCATCTTCATGGCTTGACCTCCCGCGGTGCTGCCGTCGGCACGCAACTTGTTGATGGCATTTTTGATTTTGTTCTTCTGGCTGACGGGAGTCGATTCCAACAGTTTTGAGACACTGCCGGAATAGGTGATGAGGGAGATGCGGTCGTTGGGGTTGAGAAGGTCAAGCAGTTTGATGAGCCCTTGCTTCAGCAGGTCCAAACGGTCGGAACCATACATCGACCCTGACACATCCACCAGAAAAACGAAGTTGGCGCGTGGGGTCTCCTCGGCGGTCAACTCCTTTCCCTTGATACCAAGTCGTATGAGTTGATGGCTCGGATTCCAGGGACAAACTCCCATCTCCGAGTTGATGGCCACCGTATTGCCGTCTGTCGGGGTGGGGTAGTCGAAGGTGAAATAGTTGAGGAATTCCTCTATACGGATGCCGGCAGGGTCGATGCCCATATGGCTGACAATACTGCGGCGGACAAAGGTGTAGGAGGCTCCGTCGGCATCCACGGAGAAGGTGGAGGTGGGCTGCTCTGCTACCTCAACGAATGGGTTGTCTGTGATTTCATCTACACGGTTGCCCTCAGCAGGATGGAGGATACTCGGGACACTGGGATCAAAGTCATAAAAATTAGGTCCTCTTTCACCTTCATAATAGGAACAGCTTGCGGTGCACAGACCCAATAAGGCCATGAACAATCCGCTAACCATGATATTTTTCTTCATAATCGCTGATTTTAATGAGTTCTTTATCTCCTAAATGCGCGAGAGTGGAAAATCTTGCATGGATAGTTGAAAAAATATCAGAATTGTCCTGATTTCCCCAGTATTGGCTATTGATAGAACTGGGTAAATGCCTTCACGCAGAACAACTGGTCGATGGCGCTTCCTGTCTCGCGGCAACTGTGCATGGCTAATATGGCATTGCCCATGTCGACGCCACGAAGGGGGATTGACGAGGCAAGGATGTTGCCCAATGTGCTGCCGCCGGCAACATCGCTGTGGTTGACAAACCGCTGGCAGGGTACACCGGCCTTGCGGCACACCTCGGCGAAAACACTGGCTGAGACGGCATCACTGGCATATTTCTGCGCCGCATTGAACTTGATGACGGGACCTCCGCCTAACTTAGGATGGTTGGTAGGGTCGAATTTCTCACCATAGTTGGGATGGTAGGCATGGGCATTGTCGGCCGATACCATAAAGGCTCGCTCTACAGCCTGGT
>CACXDY010000341.1 GCA_902766505.1 uncultured Prevotellaceae bacterium | reverse complement strand
GAGCCCCCGAATGCGGCCTTGACGCCAACGAGGAAGACGGTTTCCGTCTCTACATCAACGGGGGAAGGGTTATTGCCACAGGTGGAAACCACACTACCCCTTCCGAAAAATCCCGTCAAGCCTCCATCATCTATGGTGGCGAGCTCGACAGCACTGGCTGCATAGGTGTGGCTTCTGGCGAAGACCATGCTTTACTGACCCTCAACCTCAAGCGCAATTATGGAAAGATGGGCGGACAGGTGCTGTTTAGTTCTGAACAAATCGTTCAGGGTTCACCTTTTACCATTGTCAAAGGAAATGCCATCAATCAAGAAAACACGTTCTTCGGATTGGCCATTACTCCTGATGACTCGAATTTCAAGCTTGTAGAGAAAACTGATGTGCTGAAATCTCAAGTAACCAAAATCGGGACTTTTCCAGCACCACCCTCTGATGGTCCAATGCCTCCACAGTAACCTGCGGAACAATCAGGACTGTCCGAGAATTCCTCATTACGCAATCAGGGCCGCTTCCAATGGGAAACGGCCCTGTTTGTTGTTTTCAATGCTTCCGGACATTCCGGATTTCCAGATTATAGCAGTCCTTCCTGTTTGAAGACCTTGACCATCACCTCGACGCAACGGTCCACCTGCTCGGTGGTGTGGGTGGCCATAAGAGCTACACGTACCAATGTGTCCTGAGGAGCGCATGCGGGAGGAATAACAGGATTGATGAACACACCGTTGTCGAAAGCCAACTTGGTCACCTTGAAAGTCTTGAACACATCCCTCACATAAAGAGGAATAATCGGACTCTCTGTTTCTCCCATTTCAAATCCGGCGTCCTTGAATCGGGCAAGAGCGTAATTGGTCACCTTCCACAAATTCTCTATCCTCTCTGGCTCAGACTTGAGGATGTTCAGTGCCTCCATGGCTGCAGCAGTGGTAGCTGGCGTGTTGCTGGCGCTGAAGATATATGTTCTGGAATTGTGTCGGAGGTAGTTGATGGTGTCGGAATCAGCAGCGATGAAACCACCAATGGATGCAAGCGACTTGCTGAAAGTACCCATGATGAGGTCCACATCGTCGGTCACTCCGAAATGGTCGCAAGTGCCTCGTCCATTGCGTCCGAAAACACCAAGTCCATGAGCCTCATCCACCATGATGGAGGCATTGTACTTCTTCTTGAGCTCGACTATCTCTGGCAGTTTGGCCAAGTCGCCTTCCATGGAGAAAAGTCCATCAGTGACAATGAGTTTCACTGCCTCAGGATTACAGATCTTAAGTTTGGCCTCAAGGTCTTCCATGTCATTGTGCTTATAATGGAGGAAAGTGGAATATGAAAGCCTTCTTCCATCCACAATAGATGCATGGTCACGGTCATCGCCGAGGATATAGTCGTTACGCCCAGTCAAGCAGGATACAACTCCTGAGTTCACAGTAAAGCCCGTGGAATAAACCAAGGCGTCGTCTTTGCCGACAAAATCTGCCAACTCATGCTCAAGCTGAACATGGATGTCAAGTGTTCCATTGAGGAATCTCGACCCAGCGCATCCTGTACCGTATTTCTGAACTGCCTTTACAGCGGCATCGACAATTCTCTTGTCATAAGTGAGGCCCATGTAAGAATTTGAACCGAACATGAGTACTTTTTTGCCGCTCATCATGACTTCGGTGTCCTGATGGCTGTCGATTTGTCTGAAGTAAGGATAAACCCCTAATTGCATGAATTTCTGAGGTTCTCTATACTTCTTGAATCTGTCTTGTAATAAACCCATAATTAAATTAGCAACCCTATGAGTCTGGGACATGTATGCCGTCGTTATATCCGTCTTCTTGTCGCATAGTAATTAATTTAATAATGTGTCCCCCATTATGGTGGGTCTATGCTTCAATCAGAAAAACATGTCCTCTCAAGGCACTTTTTTTGTTTTTATGATTTTAAAATCCTTTTATTACTTCTTGATTTGTCCAATCAGAGTGCAAAGTTACTAAAAATTGTTTGTATTCCCATCCTTTCGTGTAAAAAAATGCATTTTAAACAAAACAAAGGGTAATAAAAGCGAAAAATTAAGTCGGAAATGCTAAATTTGCAGTCGTAAAATAAAAAATAGCCTGTGATGAGTTCAGGAAAACAGAAAATAGTCTTCATCATCAATCCTATATCCGGCAACAGGGGTAAGGATGTGGTGGAACGCACCATCACCACCCTTATCGACAGCATTCGCTACGATGTGGAGATTGTGCGGACTGACCACAAAGGACATGCAACCGACATTGCCACGCAAGCAGTGAAGGACAAAGTGGATATCGTCTGCGCTGTAGGTGGCGACGGCACTGTAAACGAAGTTGCACGTTCGTTAGTCAACAGCCAGACCGCCCTTGCTATCATCCCCTTTGGCTCTGGCAACGGATTGGCCCGTCACCTGCAGATTCCCATGGAGTCGCCCAAGGCACTCCGTCTCATCAACGACGGCTATATTCTTCCCATGGACTACGGGTTGGTCAACGGCACACCGTTCTTCTGCACCTGCGGAGTGGGGTTCGACGCTTTCATCTCTGCGAAATTCTCCGAGAGTGGCAAGCGCGGCCCTTTGTCTTATATCGAAAACGTATTGAAAAACGGACTGAACTATAACCCGGAAACTTACGAGTT
>CACXDY010000340.1 GCA_902766505.1 uncultured Prevotellaceae bacterium | reverse complement strand
GCATCGAAAAGTATATACAACCCGTGGAAAACCCATACGTGAAGGCTGACATCACTACTCAACCTGTGGGTGGTGGCACAAGGGTCTGTTATACGCTGACACCTGATACGACAAATACCTTCCTCTCGGAACTTGGTATTGCTTTCTTGCTGGATAAGCGGATAGACAGGGTACAGTGGATTGGAAAAGGGCCTTTTGCGGCATACCCTGGACGTAATCAAGCCAACCGGTATGGATTCTGGGCCATGCAGAATGAGGACCTCTATTTCGAAGGCAACAGGATGGATGTGGATGCGGCTTGGCTGAGCGATGCCGATGGTAACGGCATCTTGATAGTGGGGGATAGCCTGAATATCAACTTTGAACAGACGGATTGTGGTATGGTGGTTTCTGTCAATGCGAAAGTGTCAGGACAAGGACCTAAATTCGCCCGGACGGCTTTCCCTGTCATTTCCAAAGACGTGGGAAGCGTCAGCGGAACGTTTTGTATGTATCGGACTCGGGCCGGCGAGATGCCAAGTCTTGCCTTGGCCGACAAGTTGACTCCAACTGCCGGCCATCTCTTCATACAACCCAATAAAGTCCCGGCTCCTTTCCATCCTTATGTGACTCAGTACGACACTTATCTCATGCGATGGCTGGATATCAAGGCGAAGCCTCTCCCTTCTTCCAAATAGGTACCTGGTTCCGACACCGTTTCAATACGAAGGAAACGGTGATCACCATAAAAGTGCACAATATGAGATTACATCATTAACATAGATAAAGCCCAGGAGTTGCTAAATCGGTGTCATACTAAAAGTACGTTCAAATATAATAATGGTGGAGTGCGCGGAAACTGAAGCGGAAAGGTGTAAACACCTTAAAGAGATATTAATCCTAATGGTATATATATAAAAAAGGTAGCTTTATTATGCAAAAAGCAATCGACTGTTATTTTCTTATAGTAAGTAGTGTAATCAGCATTATGTCTATAAGTTTTTGTCTTCATGACAATAACTTGGGTAATATTCTTTTATTTTGTTTTTCCATCATTGTAACAACTCTTTACATCATAAATTTATTATTAAAGACATCCACGTTTTTTCGATTGCTTGTAAAATGTGTATCAGTATTATTAAGTGTAATAATGGCCTTTGTTTTGCCAATTTCATTAGTAATGCTTACTTTTAGAAATGAAATAGTTTTTTATCTTGCTGTTTGTTTTTGTATCCTAAATATCATATTGTCATTATGTATGAAAACAAGTGCCACAGGGAAAGGTGACTGACATTTGGCGACAAGAATCACATGGGACAGGCATGTCCTATGCCTGCCCCGCGGATTTTAGGTTCGATTTTTCCTCTTGTCGACTTGTTAACGATTAGTCAGTATCATATCCACTATTATCAAGACATCCGTTACAGAGATGCGGCCGTCGTGATTGACATCCGACAGGGTCAGGGGGAAGCTCTGCCCGCTGCCGAGGATGACATTGACAAGTTGCATGACATCCACCACGCTTACATTGCCGTCGCAGTTGACATCGCCCTCGATACCCGACATCTCCACAATCTGCCCGAAAAGTTTCCATGTGTCGGCTGCCATATAGGAGTCGCGGCTTCCCTTGGGCACATACAGCGTGGCACCGGTATAGTTGGTGAACGTGTTTTTGTTGATGGCCAACGGTTCCCGGCGGTTCACCTCCACAGAGGTCAGCGCATTGCAGCATGCAAAAGCACTCTGGCCTACAGACTCCACCTGCGAGGGGATGGACACCGCCACCAGACCGGTGCAGTTTTTTAAAATCTTTTCTTCAAATTCCTGGTCATCAATAATGACTGGCATTTCCATCTGGCTTTCTTGATAATATTCATAGTCACTGCAACCATAAAAAGCATCATCGCCTATTTGCCTGATTGTTTCTGGTATAGTGACATATTCCAATTTGTGGCAATTCCTGAAAGCGCTTTGGGGAATCGTGTTAACCTTTGCCGGCAGGTGGATACTGGTGAGGCTGTAGCAAGCCTGGAATGCTCCTGATTCGATACTTGTCAGACTCTCCGGCAAGGAGACAGATGCAAGACTTTTGCATTCTTCAAAAGCACCACTGCAAATCGTTGTCACTCCTTCGGGTACATCCAATGACTGCAAGCGCTTACATCCTGTAAAAGCTCTCTCTTCGATTGAAGTGATGGTGGGTGGCAGTGTGACGGATTTCAGCTTCAGTGAATAGGAAAAAGCATAACTGGAGATGGTGGTGAGACCTGTGAAATATTGCAGCTCGTTGAAATAATGTGGGTATTCATAGGAATAACCAAAATATTCCACCTCATCGGGAATGGGTGCACTGAAGGTGCTCTCCAGACTGGTCACCTCAGCTGCTTCTTCCTTGGTGAGCTCAAGGTCACCGTTCTTATCCCAATTCTTAAGGCATATAGCCTTGGTCTCACTGTCAGCGAAGTCAATGATGTCGCGATATGGGATACTCCCCTCAACTATTATCTTGAAATTTTTCCAGTAGTTGGCAGATCTGTAGCTCGTTGCACTGCCCACAGGAACGTAAAGTGTTGCTTTACTTGCACTGTAGAAAGTTCCTGATGTTATGTCCACGGGGTTCTTCATTCTTGCTTCCACAGTGACAAGGTTTTCGTCAAATATGAATGCATTGTTTCCAATAGCAGTTATGGTGGATGGCAGGGTTACAGTTGTCAATGCAGATGCACCCATGAAAGCACAGGTGCCGATGGTGGTTAGGCCTTCAGGGAGTTCCAAATGGGTGAGTCTTGGGCACTCCGAAAAGGCATAGTTGCCGATAGAGCTGACATTAGACGGGATGTTGACAGATGTCAGTTTGCTACATCCACGAAAAGCATCATCACCAATGCCCTCAGTGTCGGATGGAATGATGGTGGCCTGGCAGCCCGAAATAAGCCGGTTGGTGCCCTTCTCCATCACGGCGTTGCATCCGTCTCGCGAGTCGAAATAGGGATTTTGGGGGTCTACAACGATGCTCTCCAAGTTTTCGCAATAGCTGAAAGGATTTCTATTGATTGTCCGCACATTCTTGGGGATTGTGATGTCGGTAAGTGAGTGGCATGAGCTGAAAGCAAGGTCGCCTATTTCTGTCAGTGCTTCTGAAAGATTGAGTTGCTTCAGTTCACCGCAATAGCAGAAGGCTGATTTGCCGATGGAGGTCACCGTCTCGGGCATCGTGATTGACGTCAGCCCGATACACACATAAAAAGCCTCTTCTCCAATTGTTTTGACACCATCGGGAATAATGGTATTCTTGCATCCTGTTAACAGGGTATTGGTAGAGGTTTCAATCAGTGCATGGCAGTCATTACGGGAGTCATATACTGTATTTCCCTTTTCCACGATGATGTCTTCCAATTCTTTATTGCCGTTGAAGGCTTTAACTCCTATTTTCTTGATAGATGCTGGAATAATAATGCGTTTTAGGCTTGTACGGTAAAAAGCGTTTTTACCTATCGATACAACTTGTGGAGGAATCATGCATGAGGAAAGGCTGCAATTATAGAATGCGTTATCCTCGATAACCGTCAGTCCCGTGAAATACTGCAATTCATCAAATGAGGTTATTTCTTCATTTCCATTAAACACATTGTCAAGACTCTCCACTTCAGCGGCCTCTTGCTGGCTCAGTTTACCGTCGCCATTGATGTCCCAATTTTCCACACAAAGCCGTTTGATTACAGGGTCTGCGAAGGTGATGATGTCGCCTTCCTCTGGCGGGATACCCACTGTGATGGTGGCCTTGTCGCCATGGATGGCCAAAGTGAGGTATTTGTCGTAGTTGTCGTTCCATCTCCATTTATCGGCACCTGCCTTGCGGCTGATGGGTCGCAACTGATAGACACCTTTCTCAAGCCTGGCATCCAAATTGAGAGAGACATTGACTGTCGTCGTGGTGTTTGCTGCCATGTCGGCTATTAAATCGAGGGTACCCGCCACTTCCTTTAATTGGCCATTTTGGTACAGCCCGATGGCCTGCTCGAAGCTGTAGTTCTTTTCTGTGAGGTTGGCCAGTGTTAGGGTGAATGCGACGGGAATTGATGTGTGAGCCGACAGCTCCTCTACGACGGGTGGACTGTCCAAAGCGATGTTATTGGTGGTCAGGCGTGGGAAAGCGCCGTTGGGCACAGCTCCGAAGATGGCTTGTTGAGATTCTGAATAACCGTCCAAAACATTGTCATAAGTGGATGTCAATGCGAAATAGCCATCGGCACTGCCTCCCCATCCCCAGTTGACGTGAACGAAGCCTTCTGCGTCACAGCCGTCGATGACAAAGGCATGTGTGCCACCTGCATATACAATGGGATTTCCTTTGGCCAGTTCGCTGTATACCTTGCTCTCCCATCTCGAATCAGAATAATCTTCACGGTATTCAAAACTGACTGCATCATCGTAGTCGAAATAGGAGATGAGGGCAGCAGGGACTTCATTAAGAGATGCACCCGATGCATCAGGGTTGTACCACATTTTGACAGAAACCCCACAGTAGAGCATGAGATTTGCCACAGCCATCGCTTGCGTTTGGCTGTAACTTCCTGAATAATCGTCAATCATGCCATCCCAGTCTATATGGGTGCCTTCCGGAATGGTTTCCAAAAACAGTGGGTCGTCTGGCCATGAGTCATCATAACCCGGAATATCTGCCATCACCTGGTGCGTGGAGTATTTGCGGTGAGCATACATTACCTGTGCCATGGCTGTGGCCACACACCCTGTGACGCATCTTTTTCCTTTTCTGACGGGACAGGTCAGATTGTATGGTGTGCGTTGGTCCCAATGTGCTGTCACCAGTGGCTCCACCACGGTGGCTGGTGCCCGTCGGGGGCTTGCGACGGATGTCCCGCTGTTTTTCAGGGCTTTGATCTGTGCCTTGTAGTAGTCGAGCCAGTAACGCACATTGTCGGGCAGGTCGTCGGGCTTCATGCTGCCTTTGTCTGAATAGGCAAGTATGGGATAGGTACGGTCGTCGCCCGATGCGATGACAAAGCCGCCATCATCACCCAGGTTGAATATATAGTAGGGAGCCTCCTCCGATGGCATGCCGGCCATAGGTGCGCGCCGGGGACTTTGGGCTGGGGCACTTATACCCCTTGTCTTAAGAAATTCCTGTACATTCTGCAGGGCTTGCATACTGCCGATGGGCTTGGCGAAAAGGTGGTGTGGCAACAACCACACTGCCAGAATCATCAATATGTGTGTTTTCTTCATAAGGCTGGTAGGTTGTAGGTTGTGCAAATATAAAGATTAAATTTGAGAAAAACAATCCTTTTGGAGGAATTTTTCACGAGAGAGCTTTTTCCCGTTATGTAGGTCAGATGATCGACCACGTGATGGGGTATTCGGATAAAAAAAGCTCCGCATTGAGCTGCACTAAGTTTTTTTTCTTTATCTTTGCATCCGTTGCCCGGAGTGTTTTCAAAACAAAACGTTGATGGGGTGATGAATAAGCAATAGGGACAACCCCTTGGTAAATGTTAAATGGGCGATGGCTTTTGGACCTAATTTTGACTGTATGAAAGAAATCAACTACAAGGACATGAAGTTCAATCCATTCAATCTCATTGGAGGGGAATGGATGCTGGTGACTGCAGGAAACAAGCAGTCGGGGTGCAACACAATGACGGCTTCCTGGGGGCATATTGGCTGCCTGTGGGGGCACAATGACCCTACTGCGGTGATTTATCTGCGACCCTCACGCTATACAAAACAGTTTGTTGACAAAGAACCTTACTTCACGCTCTGCGTCATGGACAAGTCTTTCAAGAAGCAGATGGCTTATCTGGGGAGTGTGTCGGGCCGTGACGAGGACAAAATAGGGAAGGCTGGCATCACACCGGTCTACGATGGTGATGACATCGTTTATTTCCAGGAGGCAAAGCTGGTGCTGGTTTGTAAAAAACTTTACCAGTCGGAATTGCAGGAAAACGGTTTCCTCTATCAGGACATCATCGATGCAAATTATTCTCAACGTGACTTCCATACTATGTATGTGGGTAAGATTGAGAAAATTCTCGTCAGGGATGAGGAATACCTGGGATAATCAATCAATGACTGAACATCTTATCATATAGCAGAAAGTGTTCGAGAAATTACTGAAAATAGCAGGCAAGGATAAGTCTGAGAGAAAGAATGTCGCTTTGGTGCTGTCGAGTGGCGGGGCCAGAGGATTGGCTCACATCGGCGCCATAGAAATGCTGGAGGAGCAAGGCTATCACATCACTTCATTGGCGGGTTGTTCTATGGGCGCCCTCATTGGAGGAGTGTATGCTGCGGGAAAAATCCATGAATTCCGGGAATGGATGAAGGGAATAGACCGTAAGAAAATGCTGGAACTGACGGATTTCTCGCTGTCATTGAACCATTTTGTCAAGGGCGACCGCATCATTGAGGCCATCATGGAATTTGTTCCGGATACTGCCATAGAGGATTTGCCTATCCCGTATTGTGCCGTGGCTACCGACTGGGCTGCTGGTCGCGAAGTGGTCTTCCGCACCGGGAGCCTTTTTGAGGCTATCCGGGCAAGTATCTCGCTGCCCTCGTTCTACAAACCAGTACAACGCAATGGAATGATTCTCATCGATGGCGGGGTGGTGAACCCGATTCCACTGAATAGGGTGGTACGTCAAAAGGAGGATTTACTGGTCGGGGTGGACGTCAGTGGCCATGATTATAAGGCTCAGATGGAGTTTAAGCACGAATTGTCGGAAAGACGTAAAAATGACAAATCCTTTGCCTCTCAGATGCTCAGTAAACTGATTCCTGACAACATAGATTTCAATTATTACACCATGCTTTCTCGGACCAGTTCACTGATGATACGGCAGAATTCCAAGCTGATGGCTCAGTTGATGAAGCCCGACATTCTCGTCGATATTCAGATGAGCCGTTATGGGGGCTTCGATTACGATAAATCCGAAAAATTGATAGAGATTGGCCGTCAGAAGACTTTGAGGGCTATCAATAAGTTCAATAGTAAGTAACTATACAATATCGATATGGACAGAAGGGATTTCCTGAAAAAAACTGCTTTGGCAGCTGGTACAGCCATGGCCGTACCAGCCTCTCATGTGCTGGCTCATACGGTAGAATTGACGGATGAGATGTCTGAGACTGAACAAGTTGCACCGGTTGGTGATAAGTTGAAAGTCTTGATGATTAACGGAAGTCCAAGGCCTGATGGAAACACCTTCTGCGCCTTGAAAGAAATTGAAACCGAACTCCAAAAACATGGCGTGAATACGGAAATCATCCAAATTGGCAGGAAACCCGTCCGTATGTGTATCAATTGCGGCGGCTGCCACCAAAATGGAGGAGAAGGGTGCGTGTTTGATGATGACCTTTGCAACGAGATTGCTCACAAAATGATGGAGGCTCATGCTCTTGTCGTGGGTACACCGGTGTATTATGGACAACCCAACGGGGGCATCTTGTCTTTGATGCAAAGGGTGTTCTTCTCTTCGGGTCATTGTGTGCAGAACAAGCCAGCTGCAGCAGTGGCTGTATGCCGCCGAGGCGGAGCTACTGCCACACTGCAGACCATGAACATGATGTTCGAGATGATGAACATGCCTGTTGTTTCATCCCAGTATTGGAATATCGTTTATGGTCTCGGAAAAGGGGAAGCGAAACTCGATACCGAGGGCATGCAGACCATGCGTACACTTGCCAGCAACTTGGCATGGATGCTGGAGAAATTCCATTCGGGTGAACCGAAGGCTCCCACTCATGAGCGGGAGAAGAAATTCATGAACTTCATCAGGTAATCCTTATCTTCGCTTCAGCTCGCATAATGCAGCCTTTTTTATTTCGCTGATATGTTTTTGATGCTGATGTGGGCTGTTGGCAATGTGCTCTTGACACTCACTTTGGTCTGTCCTGGCTTTGGGGAACTGCGCACCACTACCATGGCTCGCCCTTTCCATGTCTTTACCCGGGCGGAGGTGTAGGGCTCAGTGTCCTTTAGGTCAGCACTGGCGGCTGATAACAGGCTTCCCCGTCCGCCGACACTCACTTCACAGGGAATGACCGCATCGGGGCAGAGACGACCGTCCCGGTCTATTACTTCGATGGTGATGAAGGCAAGGTCTTGGCCGTTGGCTGCCATACTGTGACGGTCGGTGGTCAGTCTTAGGCTTGCCGGCTCACCGGAAGTGTGGAGTGTGGCGCTCTGACCTTTGGCTTCTGCCCGCAGGGTGCCTGGTTGGTAGGGTACAGTGAACACGGCTTTGTATTTCGTGTCGCGGCTAACGGCTTTCGTAGCTATCAACTGGTCGTTCAGATATAGACTCACTTCGGGAAGTTTGGTATAGACTTCTACCTCCACGGGTTTGCCTTCCCATCCTTTCCAGTTCCATGACTCCCATGTAGGCCAAACACTCCACGCTGTCTCACGGATTTTGCCGGAATAGCCGTCGGGATCTCTGACGGCCATATAAAGTGATTCTCCTTGGTTCCACAGCATATCACGGTAGTGGCTGATGGGCTTGCGCCATCCTGTGATGTCCACGTCGCCACAGTAGGCGCCATGCCAGTCGGGGATTCCTCCTTCCACGTAATGCTCGCCGGCCTTTTCGCCTTCGTAGTAGTAGCGGCCGATGCCCGACTCTCCAAGATAGTCGAGGCCGGTCCACACAATGTCGCCGACGATGTAGGGATGGTCGGCAGTGGTCATCCAGTTGCTGAAGGCATCACGGGGATAGCTCTCCGTCTGCCACATCACGCGCTGTGGGTCGCGTTGGTGGTCGGTGGCATGCTTGAATATCATGTAGTTGTATCCTACCACATCCAGCACTTCAGCGTGTGGGTCGAAGATTTCCCAGTCGCTGTCCCATGAGCAGAGCGCTTCGGTCACAGGGCGGGTGGTATCGCACTCCTGGATGGCTTTCTTCAGCATCCGTGCGGTAGTGACGACGCGGAGGTCCTTGCGCTCTATCACCTCGTTGCCGATGCTCCAAGAAATGACGCATGGGTGGTTGCGGTCGCGAAGTACCATCGCGTGGATATCTTCCCGGTAACAGGAATCGAAGAGGGTGGAATAATCGTGAGGGGTCTTGGATGACCGCCAGCCGTCGAAAGCCTCGTCGATGACCATCATACCCAAACTGTCGCAGGCATCCATGAATGCCCGGGTTGATGGGTTGTGGGAGGTGCGGATGAGATTGAATCCTGACTCTTTCATCAACCGCACCTTGCGGATTTCCGCATCATCAAACGCCATGGCGCCCAATATACCGTCATCATGGTGGACACAGGCTCCGTTGATGAGCACTTGTTGCCCGTTGAGAAGAAAACCTTTCCCGGCATCAAACGAGAAGGTGCGCACACCAAACCGCACAGGCTCGGATGTCACACCGTTGAGCATCACTTCTACTGTATAGAGGTGGGGTGACGAGGGTGACCAGAGCTGTGGGTGGGCTATCGGATAGGTGAAAGATACGGTTTTACGCTCGCCGGCCTTTAATCCGACTTGCCGGGGGGAACAGCCGGCCACCGCCACCGTGGCTTCACTGTCGGTGTCCGACTCATTTACCACCTCTACTTCTACTTTGACCGTTGCCCGCTCTGATGATACCTCGGGGGTAGTCACAAAGATGCCGTTCTCGGCTATATGTACCTTCGGCATAGTCAACAACCACACGTGGCGGTAGATGCCCGAACCACTATACCAGCGGCAGTTGGTCTGTGCGGAGTTGTCTACTTTCACGATGACCTCATTCTCCTTCTTCTTGTCTTGATGAAGGTAGGGGGTGATGTCTATGGTGAAAGGGGTATAGCCGTAGCTGTGTTGACCGGCCTTCCGGCCGTTGACCAACACCTCGGCTTTCTGGTAGACTCCCTCGAAATGCAACTTCACCACTTCTCCATCGGGTCTGACGAAGGTCTTCCTGTATTCTCCCTGCCCCCCTGGATACCAGCCGCCACCTGTACCGGTGGCTCCAGAACCTGAGGCTGGACCGGCATAGATGTCCCAGTCGTGGGGCAAGTCCACTTTTTGGCTTTTCCCGTTCTGAACAAATTGCCAGCCGAAATCAAACAGCTGACGGCTGCACTTCTCTTTGGCCATCATGCCTGTCATAGTCAACAGGCAGAGGATGAGTATAACACCCCTTTTCAAAATTGCGATAGTTTGTGTGGTTCTTGGTAAATTATTTGAAGAGCTTCTGGGCAAACATGGTCAGATAGATGCGCCAATTGCGCCAGATGTGACCACCCTCGGTCTCCACATATTCATATTTGTATCCCTTGCTGTCCCAGTAGGCACGGAGGTCGACGGTACTTTGGTAGAGAAAGTCGGTCTTGCCCATGCCCATCCAGTAAAGTTTGGGCTTGCTGGCAAACAGACGGGCTGACTGCTTGGCGAAGTCCGGGTCGCTCTTGATTTGCTCGCCAAAGGGCTTGTTGCTGTAATCCTTGCCAAGGTGAAGTCCAGCAGAGAAAAGACCGTAATAGTCGAACGTGGTGGGGTAGGCGAGGCTGATAGAGAAGGTGTGGCCGCCACCCATCGACAGACCGCAGACAGCACGGTGGGCGCGGTCCTTGATGGTCCTGTAGTTGCCATCCACGTAATTCACGATATCCATAAAACTGGCAGGGATGGTGGCTGCGGCAGGTGTCGTGGGACCTGTTCCGGAATCACGGAATCCAGGGGTATACATGCCCCAAGACCATTCTCCGGGAGCAGCCTGACAGTTGGGGTTGCCGTTGGGCATGACGACAATCATGGGCTTTGCCTTGCCCATTGCAATCAGGTTGTCGAGTATCTGTGCGGCACGTCCAAGCTCGCTCCAGGCATTCTCGTCGCCACCAGCTCCGTGCAGTAAGTAGAGCACTGGATATTTTCCACCCTTGTCATACCCTGGAGGGGTGTAGATGGTCATGCGGCGCTGCATTTTCAGGGTGGGACTGTTGTACCACACCTTGGCAAGGTTGCCATGGGGCACCTCGTTGACGCGGTAGAGGTCTCCCTTGTCGCCTTTTTCATCGCTGACGATGAAGATGTTGGTGAACGACACGATGTCGCGGTTCACGTAGATATTGGCAGGGTCTTTCACGCCTGTCATGCCGTCGATGTTGAAGGTGTAGCTGTACATTTCAGGGGCAAGCTTTCCTGTGGTGTAGCTCCATACACCATTCCTGCCTTCCTTCAATGCGGCTACTCCCGGGGCCTCATACGAGCCTCGGCCTTCTATTTCTATCTTCTGGGGAGGGAGGAAGTCTCCTGTCACCTCCACCTTGACGGCTTTGGGTGCATAGAGATTGAACGTCACGGTGCCGTCTTTGTTGATGACGGGAGATTGAACATTGGCACTGTTGAACAATTTCTCCTGTGCCGTAGCACTAAAGCAGAACATGGCTGCCAGTGCCAGGGTAATGATACTCTTTTTCATGAGGGTGATGATTTATTTGGTAACTTTTCTTTTGCTTCCGTCGCTCATCTTGACGATGTTGATTCCCTATCTCGATGAGGAGAGATGATGGCCCAGAAGGTCGTTGTATCCGGTGAGGGTAGACGGCTTTTGGGGCGGTGGTTGATTTTAAGTAATAGATTTGATAATGCAACAAAGATACGCAATATATCCCATAAGGACAGCATTCTGCCAAGATTTTTTCCACTATTACTTTTTTTTGTTAAATTTGTAGCCTAAATAGTGGATTGTAAATATGAGTTCAAATATTGACATCGTGGAGTATATCGCCGACCAGTGTTCGGGTGCCGGTGTGATAACGGTTAGAAAGATGTTCGGCGACTACGGCATCTATTGTGATGGTAAAATCTTTGGTCTTATCTGCGACAACCGGTTCTACGTGAAACCTACGGAAGCCGGACGTGCACTCTTGAGAACGGTTGACCTTCAACCTCCCTATGAGGGTGCCAAGGACTATTTCTATATTGCTGATGTGGATGACCGTGATTACTTGTCTGAACTCGTGAAAGCTACTTGTAGGGCTCTGAAAAAATGATGGACTCATCAATACGTGTTTGTATCTTGGGACTTGGCGTGATAGGGACAACCTATGCCTACGCCTTGCAGAAAGCTGGATGTGAGGTGTATCATCTGGTCAGAGAAGAAAAGAGATTGATGACACCACAACATTTGCCTGTACATTTGCTGGATGGCAGGGAGGCTTCCAAAGGGGTCGAAAAGGATGACTTCTATCACATTCAACTGGCTGAGCCTGAGTCTGTTTTCGATTTTATCATCGTCAGTGTGGCAAAGGGGGCCTTGGAGCCAGCCATCCAGACCATCAGGGAAAAGCAGCTAAAGGGAACTATCATCATTTTTTGTAATACCTGGAACGAAAGGCATGAGATAGAGAAGATGGTGGGTGATGTTCCATATATCATGGCATTTCCTACAGCTGGAGGATGCATGGAGAATGGTGTGCTCAACTGCGTCCTCTTCGACCATATCATGCTGGAAAGTGAGGAGAAAAGTCATATCCCCAATTATCGGCTGTTGCAAACCATGCTTGAAAAGGCAAAGATTAAAGCAGAAATTCCTCATGATATGTTTGAGTGGATATGGATACATATGGCTGTCAATGCAGGTGTCACATCGACTGCGGCAAAGGAGGGAAAGCTGGATTGCCCGAAACAACTTGCCATTGACTTGATGGGTGATGCTAAAGCACTGGCACAGGCGGTGAGATGTATTCGTGAGACGCTCAAAGTGGTGAAGGCAAGAGGCGTGAACCTGAAGAACTACAGGTCTGAACTGCTGCCCTATAGAATACCGCCGGTCATCGCGGGTGTGGCCATGAAAAGACTGTTTGCCAAAAACGAGCTGACTTCGAGAATCATGGTCCTGCACAATGATGTCAGGGATATCTTGCATGGATGCAAGTGTGTATACGACGAGGGGAAAAGACAACATTTGGAACTCCCTCTCTTCTATACAAATATGGAACGTGTGTTTGATACTTTAAAGTCAACAAAACTATCATAAGCAGATGGAATATGTCATAAGGGAAATGAGGAAGGACGAAACGCCGCTGTTGGATGATTTCCTCTATGAGGCAATCTTCATCCCGGAAGGGGTGATTCCTCCTCCCAGGTCTATTATAGAAAACGAAGACTTGCAGGTCTATGTTAGGGACTTCGGCTCTTCTCCCGATGACAGATGTCTGGTGGTTGAGACTGAGGGTAGAGTAGTCGGGGCTGTTTGGACACGCATCATGAAGGATTACGGACATGTCGCTGATGACACACCGTCATTGGCAATCTCGTTATATAAAGAATACCGCAACATGGGGATGGGAACATCGCTTCTTATCCGGATGCTGCAAAGGCTTCGAGACGACGGATACGACAGCGTCTCCCTGTCTGTTCAGAAGGAGAATTATGCCGTTGATATGTACCGGAAAGCGGGTTTTGAAGTATATAGTGAAACACCCGAAGAGTATATCATGATTTGTAAACTAAATTCTCAGATATGAAGACAGCGATTATTCAACATGTCATCAGATGGGATGAGTTGGAATGGAACCTCCAACATCTTTCTTCTCTGCTGAATCAGCAACCGGGGGCCGACCTTTATGTGCTGGCCGAGACGTTTGCTACAGGATTCATGGCCGAGGGGTCGACAGGAAAGGCTGGAGAACAGTCCAAGAGAATCGTTGGCTGGATGCAGCAAGAGGCATCCCGACTGGATGCGGCCATTGCTGGTAGCGTGGCTGCAGTCGATGTGGACGGAAATTTGCGCAACCGCTTGTTTTTCGTACGTCCTGATGGCAGCTATGACTTTTACGACAAGCGCCATCTTTTTGGCTTCGCTGGTGAAACGGATGAATATGTGCCCGGTGAGCAACGGGTGGTGACTGAATGGCGGGGAGTGCGGTTTTTGCTGCAGGTATGCTACGACTTGAGATTTCCTGTCTTCTCCCGCAATCTTGGCGACTACGATGCCGTCATCTATGTAGCCAACTGGCCCGCACGACGGAGGGATGTATGGCTCACGCTTTTAAAAGCCCGCGCCTTGGAGAACCAGTGCTTTGTGGTGGGGGTCAACCGGGTGGGGAGTGACAATGCCTGCGACTATCTGGGCGATTCTGCCATTATCAATGCCTATGGACATACTCTCGCTGCATGTAAGGACGAAATGGAGGATGTGGCCATGGCTGAACTTGATATGGAGGAATTGCAGAGGTTCCGCGTGAAATTCCCTGTGCTCAAAGATGCAGATGATTTCCGGGTGGTGGAATGAGAACCTCAGAAGACGATTGTGTGTATGGCTAAAGCTGAATTAAATCTACGTGATCTTGGAGGAATTCCTTTTGACGGGGGAACAATCCCGCGCGGTTTGTTCCTGCGTAGTGGAAAACTCAGTATTCTCAACAGGGAGGAGTGTGCAAAACTGATGAAGGAGTACCACGTGGATTGTGTGATTGACTTGCGCACTCCAGTAGAATCGGCCGAATTTCCTGACCCGTTGCCCGAAAACGTGGTCTATCAGCAAATTCCACTTTTGAAGGATGCTGCTGTAGGAATTACCCACGAGACGGGCTCCGACCCAATGACCATCATCCGGAATCTGCGTAAACATCCGGAGAAACTGAAAGAAATGGTGCCTGATTTCGATTCTCTCTATACGGATTTTATCACCGATGGGTATAGCCGGGCACAACTGGATAAAACGGTTGAGACATTGAGGGCGAATGCCGAAAAGGGATTGACCACGCTTTTCCATTGCACGGCGGGCAAGGACAGGACGGGAATCGTGAGTATGGCCTTGCTGAAGTCCTATGGTGTCAGCAACGGAGAAATCATTAAGGATTACATGCGGACCAATAGGAATGCTTTTTGGCCCACTATCAAAAAATGTCTGGGTGTCGGTCTCCTGACAAGAAATTGGAGCCTCGTCAAGACGGCTTACAAGTCTTTTATGGCCGACCGCAGATTGATTGAAAAGGCCATCAAATGTTACGAACTTTCATGAACTGATAATTTTCAATTTGTCCCTTACTTATACAAATAACGCTTGATACTCATTTTCGGAGTCTTCTCAAAAGGTGTGTCCATCAGTTCCACCTTGTTGATTTTGCTATAAGAAGGAAGTGACTTGTTGGCGGTAGTGCGAATCAGTTCGGGGATACCTTTTCTCGATTCTTCGTCCAGGTCTTCGGGAATGTCGGCATAGACCAGTGCCACTATCTTGCCCTGTCGGTCGACGGCAATGGATTCCATCACATAAGGACAACCCGACAGCACTGCCTCCAACTCTTCAGGATAGATGTTTTGACCTGAAGAGTTCAGAATCATCGATTTGATGCGGCCACGGATAAAGATGTTGCCTTCTTCATCCATGGTGCCTAAGTCACCGGTACGGAACCATCCGTCATCGGTGAAAGCCACGGCATTGGCTTCCTGATTCTTGTAGTAGCCCACGGTGATGTTGCTGCCACGTGCTTGTATCTCACCGGCGACGTTCTTCGGGTCAGTAGAGTCTATCCTGATTTCGTGAACTGGTTTTCCGCAGGAGCCGGGGACGAAATCTGTCCACCACTCCCATCCCAACAAAGGACAGGCCTCGGTCATGCCATATCCTACCGTGAAAGGAAGGCGCATCTTGCAGAAACATTGCTCTACCTCGGGCTTGAGCGGGGCTCCACCCATGATAAAACAGCGCACACGACCACCAAAAGCTGACAATATTTTGGAACGGATAACCCTGTATAATAGCTTTTGGGCAAAAGGTATGGAGGTATACTTTTGCATTTTCTCCAAAACTGGCTTGATGGAGTTGGCGTAGACCTTTTCCATAACCAAAGGCACGGTAACTACCATATAAGGCTTCACATCCTTCATCGCTTTGAGAAGGGTGGTGGGAGAGGGGGTCTTGCCAAGGAAATACACGGTGACACCATCGATGTTGGGATGAATGAACTCGATGGCTAAACCATACATATGGGCCATGGGGAGCATCGAGACAATGGTTTCTCCAGGATGGTTGGGGAAGTGACTGTTGGCAAACTCATCGGTATCAGAAATGGCACCATAGGTTAGCATCACGCCTTTGGGATTGCCGGTAGTTCCCGATGTATAATTGATGATAGCTAATTTGTCCAAGTTGTTCGTGGGATAGGTCACTTGTTCTGGCGACATGCCGTTGGGATAGCGCAGCGAAAATGCTTTCTCACGGTTTTTCCACGCTTTTGCCACCTTCTCATCCCTGTTCCAAAGCATGCGGCCGTCCTTTACATTGATGGCTGCCTTCAACGCTGGCATCTGCTCGGGATAGAGTTTCTTCCAGATATCTTCGTCGGTAAATAACAAAACACTGTCTGAATGTTTTGTAAGGGTGGATACACTGTTGGGATGGAAGTCTGCCAGAAGGGGTACGGCAACACATCCATTGACATTGATGTCCCAGAAAGCAATTGCCCAACGGGCCGAATTGCGGGCACAAATAGCGATTTTGTTGCGCTTGGCTATTCCGGCATCTTTGAGGAATAGCCGGAACTGTTCTACGTTTGTAGCCAAATCTGCATAGGTAAAGGTGTCGCCTTCATAGTCACAGAGTGCCTTGTGGTTCCAGCGTTCGCGGACCGTTTCCTCTAATTTTTTCAGATAGTGTTTCATAGGTGATAAAACTTAATGAAATATGACGGAAATATCTGGTAATAATACCCAAGACAAAGAATTTTATTACTCTGCAACAAAGATACATAATTTTTTTTTACAATTGTCATTTGCCGACATTTTTTTACAATCTTTCTCAGCTAAATGACAAAAACACCCCAAATCAGTATCTAAATGACGATAGAACTATAAACGAAAAAGAGGGCATGTCAAAATGACGTTCCCTCTTTTTTCGGGTTGATGGATGTAAATGTCTGTGAGTAGCGACTCCCCTCCCATTCTTGAAGGTTTCCTTAATGGCTCCCCTCCCATTCGCTTGCGAAGGGGAGGGGTAAGGGGTGGGGTCAAAAGAAAGTCCTGTGTATCCGCATGTTGTTCCGCCCTCAGCCCCGCCCCTGCATGAGGGGTGGGGTTGGGGGCGGTATTCTGGATGTTTTTAATAGAATAAACACATATGAGAGTGTGCCATTCAATTTAAACACACACGAAATTATCGCTTACAAGGAGATTCCTGTCCAAAGAGGAACTGAGGCTGATATCCTCCTGCATCGACCACAATCTTCTCAAAAAGGATGGCGGGGTCATCGGGATGAATGGTCAGCGTGTGCTGTCCTGCCGCATGGTCAATAGGTAGGGTAACGACCGATTCCACGACACGACGGGCAACTGTTGGATAGAAAACGCTATAGATATTCTCTTTGGCCTCATTCAGCCGACTGTTGAAATTGATGCGCTGTGGAGTACCTCCGTCGAGCGAGACCGTATAGGTGAGACCACCTTTGTTGAGATAGTCAAGGGTGGACTTGACAATGATGTGTATCTTCACAGAGTCGGAAGTGACCTGAGGCATGCTGAAGCGATAGCTGAGCGATGCGTCACCTGTCTGCTCTGTATACGGCATAAGTGTCATCGCGCTGCGGGTGCGGCCCATGTCTGCAATTTCTTCCCATTTCACTTGGGCAGGGGCTTTGGCCTCATAGTAATGGGCGGCCTCCATGGCCACATAGCCTTCTTTGGCCGTAAAAGTGTACCCGCCTGCTGTAGCTTCTACTGTCTTCACTCTTGGCATCCGGTCGGCAGGGAAATTGTCGTTCCATGTACGGTAACCAATGTGTTTCTGTGTCATCATACCTTTCCACTTGCCACCAGCAATGTCCTGATTGTAGGAGGCGCATAGCAGAGAGTCGCGACGGAAGGTTTCCCGTACGCGTTCCGCCCAAAGGTTGGCTTCGGGATTGTTCTCTGCTGCAAGTTTCAAATTCATCGCTTGAGCATAGTACATCTGGTAGATGTTCGACATGGCCTGCACAGGGAATAGGATAATCTGCTGATAGGCATCGCGATACTTTGGTTCGAGTGTGAGATACTGACGAAGTGCTTCGGCCTCCAGACGCATATAGTCATCAGCAACTTGTCGCCACTCGCCTGTCTCCACATTATAGGTCGTGGCATCAAGCATCTCCGCAGTTGTGCGGCCTGCATACTTGCAGCAAAGGTTCAGTATGCGGGAAGCCTCTGCGGCTTGATTCTCACCGAAGACTTCGGTGCAGAAACGGAGTGTGTGGTCTGTGATATTGCCGACACCATACTCGCGGGGATTCCATGCCATGTCCATAAACAGCGTGATGGGATATTCCATGGGCTTAAGGTCACCAACATTCAGAATCCACATACGGTCAAGACCATAATCTGCAGCCAGTGTCAGCTGTTCCCACATATTCTGTGTGGGGGTGACGTTGAGCCATTTGGAGTTGCGGGGAGCACCCACATAGTCCACATGATAATAGAGTCCCCAGCCTCCTGGATGCTTGCGCTCTTTCGCATTGGGAGCACGCCGGATGTTACCCCAGTTGTCGTCGCAGAGCAGGATGAGCACGTCGTCGGGAACACGCATGCCTTTGTCATAATAGTCGAGAACTTCTTTATACAAAGCCCATACTTGCGGGGTCTTGTTGGCGGGTTTGCCTGTCACCTCCTTGATGATTCGGCGCTGGTTTTCTACAATGGTCTGAAGCAATTTCGTGTCGGCATCCTCGCTCATGGCTTCATCGCCATCGCCACGCATACCGATTGTCACAATGTCATCCGTGCCTTTCATGCGCTGGATGCCTTCACGGAAGAAACGGTCAAGGTTCTCCTTGTTG
>CACXDY010000339.1 GCA_902766505.1 uncultured Prevotellaceae bacterium | reverse complement strand
CCACCAACTACTCGATGCCGAGAAAAGGAACAGAGAAAAATCGAAGCAGATAGAGAACACATACAACACAGATACCAACCAATAACCAATATTCCCCCCTATATACCCTCACACCTTCACCGGATAAAATTCGTCCAAACAGGCTGTTCTTGTTGAGGATGCCCATCCTCAACAACATTCAGCCTCTTTATCATCCAAGACATGTTGCGGCCGATGGTGCGCATGGTCTGCATACCTTCCTCATCCTGCGCCACCTGCCCAGGCGATTGTCCGTAGGCCATATTCCAGTATTGCGAACTCACCACAGGCATGTTCATGATGGTGAAATATTTGTTCAGCCGGTCAAAGGCTGCCGAAGCACCACCCCGGCGGCACACGACGACACTGGCGCCAGGCTTGTATTGCAGCATCCTGCCGAGGGAGTAGAACACCCGGTCGAGCAATGCGCAGAGCGAACCGTTGGGACCTCCGTAATAGACGGGCGAGCCGATGACAAGTCCGTCGATGCCATCCTTGACAGCCCTCCACACTTTGTAGTACAAGTCATCGTTGAAGGTGCATTTCCCTATCCTGCCGCACATGCCGCAGGCGATGCATCCTTGTACGGCTTTCTTGCCGATGCTGATAATCTCGGTTTCAATACCTTCTTTGTTCAGTTCTCCGGCCACCTCGTTGAGGGCCATAAACGTGTTCCCGTTCTCTTTCGGGCTGCCGTTGATTAATAATACTTTCATATCTTTTCTTCTTGGGTGTCTTTGTTGGTGTCATGGTCGACCATGGTTGCAACACAGGAGTCCGACCATACGTTCTCGGCCGTTTCTATCATGTCGATGATGGTGTAGATGGGGAGGATGATGCCCAGGATGGCCACAGGTGCCCCGATGCCCGACATCAGGGAGAGCGTCAGGAAATAGCAGCCCATGGGGACTCCCGCATTGCCTACGGCGGAGAAGACGGAGATGAGAAGCCATAGGAGGATGAGGCCCGGCGTGATCGGTGTCCCTCCGTTCTGCATGACGAAGAGCGAGGTGACGAGGATAAAAGCCGCACAGCCGTTCATGTTGATGGTCGTACAGATAGGCAGCACGAAGCGGGCCACGCTCTTGCGCATGCCCAGCCCTTCCTCTGCCGTCTCCATGGTGACGGGTAGGGTAGCGGCGCTGCTCTTCGTGAAGAGCGCCATCAACACGGCGGGCATCATTTTGCCCATCACGTGGAAGGGGTTGAGTCCTCGGGTTAACAGGAACAGCGGCAGCACGATGAAAAACTGGATGAGGTTGCCGCTGATAATCACCAATACATATTTTCCGATGGAGGAAGCTACCAGACCAGCCGATACCTGTGCTGACAGTTGTGCCGAGAAAGCGACGATGCCGAGGGGCAATATCCATATCAGTCCGCGAATCAACAGAAAGAGCAGTTCCTGCAGTCCGAGCAGACCTTTCACCACGACGGCCTTGTTGTCTGAGTCGGGAAGTTTCGACAGGCCGATGCCGACGGCGAAGGCAAGCAGGAGCAGGGAGAGCACGTTGCCTTCTAGGAAAGGCTTGACGATGTTGTTGGGAATGACATTGATGAAGTGCTCGTAATAGGTGAGTTGCGGCACATCTGTGGGCTTTCCTCCCTGGGCGATGGCCTCGGCGGGCAGGTTGCCCGGTGCGATAATCAGATAGAGCAGCGCTCCCACCATGGCAGCGGCAAAAGTGGTCAGCAGCGTGTAGGTCAGTGTGCGGCCGAAAATCTTGCCGTATCCTTTGGAGCCAAATGAGGCAAAGGTGGTGATGACGGCCAGCACGATGGTCGGCACGGCCAACAACTGGAACAGCCGGGTGTAAATGGTGGCAATGAAAGTCATCAGTTGGTCCAGCCAACCTATCCCCAGCAGTCCTAAAACGGTACCGACAATGAGCGCTCCTATCCAGATAATGGTCCTTCTCATACGTTTCGTTTCTAAGTCGATGGCTCAAAAATACAAAGAATATCGCAAACAAGCGAGTCTTTACCGCTTTTTCATCCGAAAAACAACGAATGCGCTTCTAAAATGAGTGTCGGGATATGTGAAATGATTTGAAAAGGAATTAACAGTTCCAAAAACCGTCGAAGTTTATAAGGTCTTTTCCGCGGAATAGCATATCTTTGTTGTCATGATAAAGGAGTACAGGTTATCCATTACGGTTCTGCTGCTGTTGGCAGTCATTTTCTTTTTCAGCACCCAAGGTTCCTCTTCGGAAAATGTTGGGAAAGACCAGCCGTCAGTGTCCTCTTTTTTGAACAGTTCTCTGCCTGACAGTTCTCTGCCTGATAATGAAGAGGTTGCCGCTCCTGACAGAAACCCGAAAATCGTCTTCGATATTCCCTCACCGTTGAAAAACGAGCCTGAGCAAATCCTGGTCAGGAAAGGGTATATCGTTTCCTACAACTATAAGAACAAGTTGCCCAACTGGGTGGCATGGCATCTCACGGCCGACCATCTCGATGGCGAGGCGAGGCGTCCCGGCAATGGATGGCATGAGGACTACGATGTGCCGGAGCCCAGGGCTGTGTCAAGCGACTATAAGAAAAGCGGTTGGACGCGGGGACACATGTGTCCCGCAGGCGACAACAAATGGGACAGCGAGGCCATGTACGAGTCTTTCCTCTATACGAATTGCTGCCCGCAGCACAGTGACTTGAACACCGGCCCGTGGAACCAGATAGAAATGGCATGCCGACGGTGGGCGAAACAATACGGCGATATCTATATTGTCTGTGGACCTGTCCTGTTCCGCCAACGACATCAACTCATCGGGATGAACGAGGTGGTGGTGCCCGAGGCTTTCTTCAAGGTGGTTTTGTGCCTGCATGACAGCCAGCCCAAAGGCATCGGCTTCATCTGCCGCAATAACGCAGGAAGACAGAAGAAGGACTTCTTTGTCAACAGCATCAGTCAGGTGGAGCGCGTCACCGGCATGACGTTCTTCCCGCATCTGCCGGAGAAAACCGCCGCTATTGTCAAAAATCAGGCCAATCTTGAGGATTGGGAACCATAAAGCGGACTTCCCATGCCGTCATGAAGTAGATTCATCATCAAAAATCAATCATAATGAGAAAAAAGTATATTCTATCGTTGTTGATAACTCTCGCTTGTCTGACAGGCCAGGCGCAAGTGCAGCCAACATCTGCCCTGGTGGGCTCGTGGAATGGAAAACTGAATTTCGGGTCCATGTCGCTGACATTGGTCCTCCACCTCGAACAGGCCGATGGCTATGTGGTAGCCACTTTGGACAGTCCCGACCAGGGCGCCAAAGGCATTCCAGCCAAGAAAGAGTATCTTTCCGACGACTCCGTGGCGGTCAATGTGGAGTCCATCGGTATGACCTATCGTGCCGGCTTGAAAGACGGAAAACTCGTCGGCAAATTTATGCAGAACGGCATGTCGCTGCCGCTCGTGCTGACAAGGGGCGACGTACCCGAACATAAACGTCCACAGAAGCCCCAACCGCCTTATCCCTATACGACCAAGGAGGTGACCTTCAAAAACGAGAAGGACGGCGCCACGCTGGCTGGCACATTGACTTATCCGGTGGGCTATGACGCCCAGGCCAAGAAAAAACCCACGGTCGTGCTGTTTGTCTCGGGTAGTGGACTTCAGAACCGCGACGAAGAGTTGATGGGCCATTCGCCCTTCCTCGTCATCGCCGATTTCCTGGCCCGTCAAGGCATTGCCTCTTTGCGTTATGACGACCGTACCGTGGGCGCTTCGGTCGGCGGCGATACTTCCAAAGCCACCACGGAGGATTATATGCGTGATGCCCAGGCTGGAATTGAGTTCCTGCGCAGCCAGAAACAATTTGGCAAAGTGGGACTCCTCGGCCACAGCGAGGGTGGGGCCATCGCCTTTCTCCTCGGTGCCCGCAAAAAAGCCGATTTCCTCATCTCCCTGGCAGGTCCCGGCGTGAAAGGGGATACGCTGCTGGCTGCACAAAACAACCGCATCATGGAACTCTCAGGACAACCGGGAAAAGTGACTACGGCGATGCTTCGTCAGCAACCGGATGTTCAGAAAACGCCTTGGTTGCAGTGGTTCATCAACTACGACCCCTCTGCAGATATCCGCAACACCCGCTGTCCAGTTTTCGCCCTCAATGGCGACCGCGACTGCCAGGTCATCTCATCGCAAAACCTCACTGCCATCCAGCGTCTTCTCCCCAAGTCAAAACAAAACCTCGTCAAGGAATACCCCGGACTCAATCACCTCTTCCAGCACAGCACCACAGGACTCCCCGCCGAGTATGCCTCAATAGAGGAAACTATCTCCCCCGAAGTATTAGACGACATCTCCCGCTGGCTCCACTCCCTAAAATAGCATCATCCCCACAAAAGCATCATCCCCACAAAGCAAACAACCCCAGAATACACAAACTCCCCTCCCATTCGCTCGCGAAGGGGAGGGGCCGGGGGTGGGGTAGAACCTTAATCCTGGGATGACAAGGTTGATTTTCATGGAATGAGGTTCAAGTCTTCAAATCAATTTTCGTAATCCAGTGTCAATTTGAATTGACACCCATGTGGATGGATTACCTACACCCACACGGGCAAAGATAGCACAAACTTTTAAAAGTTGTTCCATCCATAGCCGATACCCACGCCCAAGTGAGCGAAGCGAACAAAAACAATAACGAGCGAAGCAACGTTAAGCCACGCTATACCCCCACGCCAAGGTGAGCGAAGCGAACAAAAACAAGAAAACCGCGACCGCTTCTAAGGGAGCGGTACCTTAGTGAACGAGCGCCGAGTAGGCGCGGTTG
>CACXDY010000338.1 GCA_902766505.1 uncultured Prevotellaceae bacterium | reverse complement strand
TGGTACTGCAATGCAATGCGGGAGAGTAGGTCGCCGCCTCCTTTACAACGAGATGCCCTCCGCCCCCAGATGGGGACGGGGGGCATTATTATTTTGTTAAAAAATATCTTAAAAATACTCAAGAGTTCTTGCAAAATGGTGGTTTTCTGCAAGATAATTCATACCTTTGCAGTGAGTTAAGTAATGAACGCCTGTATGTTGACTTTTCAACAGCGTTCAAAGTGTAATAGGAGCCTGCCCAGTTTTTTTCTTTTTATGGGCATTTTGATAATCAAGGATAATATGAATTTAGGCTCCATAAATAAATTATATAATGAGGACAGTATTGAAGTATGTATTTGCAGTGATTGCATTTCTTTCAGTATCAAACAATTCAGTAGCGCAGGAGTCCAGTTTCGACTGGAGTGCTGTGGTTGATGCTATTATGATGGTGGAAAGTCGTGGCAACGTGAATGCCAGAAATGGTATTTATTGTGGACCTCTTCAAATTTCACCGGTTCTCGTCAAAGAGGTGAACAATATCTTGAAGAGAAGAAATAGTTCAAAAAGATATTCCCTCAACGACCGGTTCAACAAGCAGAAGTCCAAGGAAATGTTTGTCATCATCCAGTCCTACTATAATCCCAACAATAATGTAGAGAGGGCCATCAGAATGTGGCAAGGAGGAAATAACTACAAAGTAGCACGTACCCAAAGGTATTTTGAAAAAGTAATGAGTTATCTCAACTAAACCAAAATAAAAAATCCGGATTCAACATCCGGATTTTTTTTGCTTAATGGTGAATATATCTCTACCTGCTTTTTTTCATGAATAAATGGATTCTTGCTTGAGTGTTAGTAACTCCTTGCAATGATAACTCGGGCCACGGAAGGCTTGCCGCTTACCATATCCACACCAGGTGTCTGCTCTACTCCGAAAGGCACGCAACGGATGGTTGCCTGAGTCTCTTCCTTGATACGGGCCTCTGTCTCTGCTGTACCGTCCCAATGGCAAAGGAAGAATCCTCCATCCTTCACTCGTTCCTTGAATTCTTCGTAGTTGTCACATTCAAATATCCGCTCATCACGCCATTTGCGGGCTTTGACCAACAGATTCTCCTGTATGTCTACAAGTAATTGCTTGACATATTCCACGATATTGTCGAGTGAACGAGTCTCTTTCTCCAAAGTGTCGCGACGCATGACCTCGATGGTCCCGTTTTCAAGATCACGTCCGCCCATAACCAAACGGACAGGTACGCCTTTCAGCTCATAATCAGCAAATTTGAATCCCGGACGTTTGTTCTCTGAGTCGTCATACTTGACGGTGATTCCTGCATCACGAAGAGCACTGATGATAGGTGTAAGGCGTTCTGTGATGGCTGCAAGTTGGTCTCCTCCCTTGGTGATGGGGACGATGACTACTTGAATAGGAGCAAGACGGGGAGGCAATACAAGACCATTGTCGTCGGAATGGGTCATGATAAGGGCGCCTATCAAGCGGGTGGATACTCCCCATGAGGTAGCCCAAACATATTCTGGCTTATTCTCTTTGTTCAAATAGGTGACATCAAATGCCTTGGCAAAATTCTGGCCCAAGAAATGAGAAGTACCACTCTGAAGGGCCTTGCCGTCTTGCATCATAGCCTCGATTGTATAGGTGTCGAGTGCGCCTGCAAAACGCTCTGTTTCACTCTTCACTCCTTGTACTACAGGCATTGCCATCCATTCTTCGGCAAATGTAGCATAAACGCGAAGCATCTTCTGGGCTTCTTCCTCTGCCTCTTCACGGGTCGCATGCGCTGTATGACCTTCCTGCCACAAAAATTCTGAAGTGCGGAGGAATGGACGGGTACGCATCTCCCAACGCATCACATTACACCATTGATTGCACATGAGAGGTAGGTCTCGCCATGAATGTATCCAATTCTTGTAGGTGTTCCAGATGATGGTTTCTGAGGTGGGGCGAACAATCAACTCTTCTTCCAATTTGGCGGTTGGGTCTACTTCCACACCACTCTTGTCGCTGTTGGCACGAAGACGATAATGGGTGACAACTGCGCACTCTTTGGCAAAACCTTCTACATGTTCTGCCTCACGTGATAAAAATGACTTGGGTATCAACAAAGGAAAATAGGCGTTCTGAGCACCTGTCTCCTTGAACATCAAATCCAGCTGATGCTGCATCTTTTCCCATATAGCATAGCCATAGGGCTTAATCACCATACAGCCACGAACGGCCGATTGCTCAGCCATATCTGCTTTAACTACTAAGTCGTTATACCATTGACTGTAATTCTCCGAACGTTTTGTCAGTTCTTTCAGTTCTTTTGCCATTGTTGTTAGTTTGATTTTTTGTGTTTGCAAAATTAACGATTATTATTCAAAGTGTCATGTTTTAAAGTTCGCTTTTTGACAAAAAAAACAACATATGTAGCCAAACGTGTTATTTTTTTCAAAAATAATACCTTAATTTTTGCTTTAATCCATATTTATACTACCTTTGCAAGGTATTATAACAAATTCAGACACTCATTTTAGTTATTATTTTAATAGAAAAAGTTATGAAGAAAACAAAATTTTTGGCTTATGCCATGTCTGCTTTAATGATCGTCGGTTGTGGCTCTTATGCCGGTAATGGTGGTCTTATTGGTGCTGGTGGTGGTGCTGCTATTGGTGGCGTCCTCGGAAATATTATCGGTAAGGATACAAAGAGCACAGCTATCGGTGCTGCTATTGGTACAGCCGTAGGTGCTACTGCTGGTACATTGATTGGCAAACACATGGACAATGTGAAGGCTAAAGCTGCTGCCGTGGAGAATGCTCAGGTTTCTGAAATTACTGATAACAATGGTCTGACTGCTGTAAAAGTGGCTTTCGATGGCGGTATCCTCTTCGACACCAACAAGTATGCACTGAAGAACAACAGCAAGGTGGCTCTTACCAAATTTGCAAATATGCTGAAAACTGAACCTCAAATCCTGATTGACGTTCAAGGACATACCGACAATAAAGGTACTGACGCTATCAATGATCCTCTCTCACTCAATCGTGCACAGGCCGTGGCTCAATACCTTGTAAATGCAGGTGTTCCTCAAAGCCAATTTCAAAATGTTTCTGGTTTCGGCTCACATCAGCCAATTGCTGACAACGGCACAGCTGCAGGACGTGCTCAAAACCGCCGTGTGGAGGTTTACATGTATGCAAGCCAAGCTATGATTGATGCTGCTAACGCAGGTACTCTAAAATAAGAAACTGTTTCTTAAACTTAAGGGGCGGATGGGTCATCCGCCCCTTTTTACCTAATTACTTCATAACTTTTTTGTTCTGTTTCAATATTCTATGATGAGATTGGTCAAGTGGGTTCTCAGGCTTTTTAAATGGTTGATCATTGCTTTTTTTACATCTACCATCTTGGCGGTAATTGTCTATCGGTTCATTCCGGTTTATGTTACTCCGTTGATGGTGGTGAGATGTGTCGAACAGATTGAAAAGGGAGAGAAACTGAAGTGGTATCACAAGTGGGTCCCACTTGATAAGATGTCAAAGCATCTTCCCGTGGCGGTCATGGCTGGAGAGGATGCCAAGTTTTTGAAACACAACGGATTTGACTACGAGCAAATAAAAGTTGCCAGTAAATACAACAAAACTCATAAGCGGAAACGTGGGGCAAGCACCATCACTCAACAAACAGCCAAAAATGTATTTCTGTGGCAAGGTAAAACTTACGTACGCAAAGGATTAGAGGCTTATTTTACGGTGTTGATAGAACTCTTTTGGAGCAAACATCGGATTATGGAGGTATATCTGAATTCCATAGAAATGGGGGATGGTATATATGGGGCTGAGTCGGTAGCCAAACATCATTTTGGGAAAAACGCCCAGGCTCTAACAAGGTCTGAATGTGCTTTGATTGCTGCTTCTTTGCCTAATCCTTTTGTGTTCAGCTCGAAATCACCCAGTAAAACAACGCTGAGAAAACAACACCGTATAGAAAAAGAGATGAGATATATCCCATCGTTTCCTAAAGAAGGAGAAAAATATGACCCTAAAACATCTTCTGGAGGTATGTACCGCCAATAGAATTTCCACGTATTATCATAACATCCTATGACCCTGTCAGATTCTTTTTTTCAACAACTGAATGATAGTCAGCGCAAAGCAGTTGAGTATTGTGATGGCGCTTCTCTCGTGATTGCTGGAGCTGGTTCGGGGAAGACTCGGGTGTTGACCTATAAGGTGGCCTATCTGATGCATATTGGTTATCAGCCTTGGAATATTTTGGCGCTTACTTTTACCAATAAGGCTGCGACAGAGATGAAGTCACGTATTGCCCGTATCGTAGGGGAAGAGTTGGCTGCTTATCTCAATATGGGTACTTTCCATAGCGTTTTCGCCAGAATTCTCCGTATTGAGTCTCAAAAGATAGGATATGGGTCTAATTATACCATTTATGACGAGAACGATTCCAAGAACTTGATGAAAAACATCATCAAAGAATTGAATCTTGATGATACTAAATACAAACCGGCCAGTGTGCTGAATACCATTTCGCTGGCAAAAAACAGACTCATCACAGCTGAGATGTATCAGAATGATGAGGAGGCACGCTTGAGAGACCGTGAAGCCAAGACTCCGGATATACATCTCATCTATACTATTTATCAACAACGTTGTCGACAGGCGAATGTGATGGATTTTGATGACTTGTTGGTAAATACATATCTGCTTTTCCGCGACCATGAGGATGTTAGGCAAAAGTATGAACAGAGATTTTCTTTTGTCTTGGTGGATGAGTATCAAGATACAAATTATGCACAACAGCAAATTGTCTATCAACTAACAAGCAATCACCAACATGTGTGTGTGGTGGGTGATGATGCTCAGAGCATCTATGCTTTCCGAGGTGCAAATATTGAGAATATCCTGGGTTTCCAGAGCATGTATCATGATACCCGACTTTTTAAGTTGGAACGCAACTATCGTTC
>CACXDY010000337.1 GCA_902766505.1 uncultured Prevotellaceae bacterium | reverse complement strand
CTCGGGATAAAAAATGAACAAGTTCATTTTGTTCTCCGCTCGTTTATTCGTAACTTTGCAAGTCGCAAAGAGAGATAGAAAATGGAAGATGGTCAACTGCTCAAGGCAAAGCAGGCACTTTCAGAGTATTTGGAAGAGAACAAATGTCGGAAAACCCCTGAGAGGTTTGCCATTCTTGATGCTGTATATCAGTTTGACGGGCATTTCACCTTAGAGGAATTGGGAGATTTGATGGAAAAAAACAATTTCCGAGTGAGCAGGGCTACTCTTTACAATACCATCAATCTTTTCCTCAAATTGAGATTGGTGGTAAAACATGCCTTCCAAAAAAAGACCGTCTATGAGGCATGCTTGTACAATGATAGTCATAGCCATAAAATATGTACGGTATGTGGTAAAGTTGGAGAGGTCCATAACGCCATGTTGGATGACGTAATAGAGAATCTTAAGCTAAAGAGATTCCATCAAAAGGGCTATTCTCTCTATATCTATGGCATTTGCAGCACTTGTCTGGCGAAAATGACCAGAAAGAGGGGAAAAAGATTGAAAAAATAATCACAAATTGAAGATATGAACAAAGGTAAGGTTGATGTGCTCCTTGGTTTGCAATGGGGCGATGAAGGTAAAGGTAAAGTAGTGGATGTGTTGACTCCTGGTTATGACGTCATTGCCAGATTCCAAGGAGGCCCCAACGCAGGACATACTCTTGAGTTTGAGGGGCAAAAATATGTGCTGAGAAGTATCCCTTCCGGCATTTTCCAAGGTGGAAAAGTCAACATCATTGGTAATGGTGTCGTTCTGGCCCCCGACCTCTTCATGTATGAGGCAAAAGATTTGGAGAAATCGGGTCACGAGCTTAAGCAAAGACTTCACATCTCAAAAAAGGCTCACCTGATCATGCCTACACACCGGTTGCTCGATGCGGCTCTTGAACAAGCAAAGGGAAAAAGTAAGGTAGGTACGACTGGAAAAGGAATTGGACCTACCTATACGGACAAAATCTCGCGAAATGGACTCCGTGTGGGCGATATCTTCGAGCAATTTGAGGAAAAATACAATGCTCATAAAGCTAGACATGAAAAGATGTTGAAGGATTTGGGCTATACGGATTATGATATCACGGAAGTCGAGAAAAAATGGATGGAAGGTATCGAGTATATCAAACAGTTCAATATCGTCGACAGTGAACATGAGATTAATAAACTGCTCAAGTCGGGAAAAAGTATTCTCTGCGAGGGTGCTCAAGGCACTATGCTGGATGTGGACTTCGGCAGCTATCCTTTCGTCACTTCTTCGAATACCATTTGTGCCGGTGCCTGTACTGGTTTGGGTATCGGTCCTAACAAAATCGGTGAGGTCTATGGTATCATGAAGGCGTATTGCACAAGGGTGGGAGCTGGACCTTTCCCCACTGAACTCTTTGACAATACAGGGGATACTATCAGGCAGATTGGTCATGAGTATGGTGCCGTCACTGGTCGTGAGAGAAGATGCGGATGGATTGACCTCGTCGCACTCAGATATTCTATCATGGTCAATGGCGTTACCAAACTTATCATGATGAAAAGTGATGTCCTCGATGGATTTGACACCATCAAGGCGTGTGTGGCTTATATGCAGAATGGTAAGAGAATAGAGGATTTCCCCTTTAATATCGAGGATAATATTCAGCCCATATATGTGGAAATGCCAGGATGGAAGACCGACATGACCAAATTCACCGACGAGTCGCAATTCCCTCAAGAATTCAAAGACTATGTGCGTTTCCTCGAAGAGCAGTTGGAAACACCTATCTGCATTATTTCCATCGGCCCCGACCGTGAACAAACCATTATCAGAAAATAAGTATGGCACAGAAACCAAATATTCCTAAAGGAACACGCGACTTCTCACCCGTTGAGATGGCCAAGCGAAATTATATCTTTAATACCATCAAACAGGTATATGCTCTCCATGGATTCCAGCAAATAGAAACGCCTGCCATGGAAACCTTGCAGACTTTGATGGGAAAGTATGGGGAAGAGGGTGACAAACTTCTTTTCAAAATCCTGAACTCAGGGGATTTCACCAACAAAGTGTCCGACGAGGAATTGCTCGGCAGAAAGCCCCTGCACCTCGCTGCCCGCATTTGCGAGAAAGGTTTGAGGTATGACCTCACGGTACCCTTCGCCAGATATGTGGTCATGCACCGTGATGAACTCCAAATGCCGTTCAAACGTTTCCAGATACAACCCGTATGGAGGGCTGACAGACCTCAAAAGGGCCGTTACAGGGAGTTCTATCAATGCGATGCTGATATCGTGGGAAGTGATTCTCTGCTCAACGAAGTGGAACTGATGCAGATGGTGGATGATGTGTTCCGGAAATTCGGCATCAGGGTGGCTATCAAAATCAACAACCGGAAAATTCTCACTGGAATTGCTGAGGTGATTGGCGAAGCGGATAAAATCGTGGAAATCACTGTGGCTATCGACAAACTCGACAAAATCGGGTTGGACGGTGTGAATGCGGAACTCGCCGCTGTAGGCATCAGTGAGGAAGCGATAGAGAAAATTCAGCCTATCATAGTCCTTCAAGGTTCCAATGAGGAAAAATTGGAGGTCATCTCTGAAGTCCTGGCTGATTCGGTTGTAGGAATGAAAGGTGTTGAGGAAGTAAAGACTATTCTCACAATTCTTCAAAACTGTAAGTTGCACAATGAGATTCAGTTTGACCTGACACTTGCCAGAGGACTCAATTATTATACTGGCGCCATATTTGAGGTAAAGGCACTTGATGTCCAGATAGGTAGTATCACCGGTGGCGGTCGATACGATAATCTTACGGGTATCTTTGGAATGCCGGGATTGAGTGGAGTAGGAATCTCGTTTGGTGCCGATCGCATTTATGATGTGCTGAACACATTGGATTTGTATCCTCAGGAAGCCGTGGATACGACTCAACTTCTCTATATCAATTTTGGAGATAAGGAGACAGCCTATTGCATGCCGATGGCAGAGGAATGCCGGAAGGCTGGTATCAGTTGCGAAATCTTCCCCGATAAAGCGAAGATGAAGAAGCAAATGGCTTATGCCAATGCCAAAGGCATACGCTTTGTCGCCCTGGCTGGTGATAATGAAATTGCTGAAGGGAAGGTTACCTTGAAAAATATGGAATCAGGTAACCAGCAACTTGTAGATTTACAGACATTAATCAATACAGTAAAAGATTCATCTGCTAACGGGAAATGATAATGAGAAAAATATCCCTTGTTCTGTCGGTTGCCCTGCTGATAATGTTCACTATGGGGGCTGGCAAGAAAAAAATAACGGTGTTCATGATTGGTGACTCCACTATGGCCAATAAACCTTATGACAACGAGAAACCCGAAAGGGGATGGGGGATGGCCTTACAGGGATTTTTCACCGACGACATCGTCGTGGACAATCATGCTGTCAATGGACGCTCCTCGAAAAGCTTCATCAATGAGGGACGATGGCAGGTCGTGTTGGACAAAATCAAACCGGGAGATTATGTGATTATTCAGTTCGGACACAACGACGAGAAACCGAAAGAGGATAGGCATACAGATCCGGGTTCTACATTTGATGCCAATCTTACCAAATTCGTGACAGAGACAAGGGAGAAAGGAGGAAAACCTATTCTGATGAATGCGGTGGTCAGACGCAACTTCCTGAAACAGGAAGAGACCAATGATGATGATGAGAAATTGAGGAACACCGTGTTCACAGGTGAGAAAAAAGAGGAGGGTGACGTGCTCGTGGAT
>CACXDY010000336.1 GCA_902766505.1 uncultured Prevotellaceae bacterium | reverse complement strand
TTTTGTCGTGCAATACAGAAATGTGTTGCCCGCGAAGGTGCACTTAGCTGTGCTTAATTGGGAATGTGAGTGTAAATCTCCGACTGTCCCGCAGCTGTGAACTCCGTTATGGCCTTGAAGCAACCCAAGCCATTGTCCGTTTGGACGAGAAGGCGCTTCAAGGTGGAGGAAAGTCAGAAGACCAGCCTTCCAGCGGTAAAAAGCCACCTCACCACGATGTATGGTGATGGCAGGTACAATTATTATCTTATTATTCAAACCAAAGGAAGGGATTGTTATGTTCAAGAACTTCAATGGATTCCACCTTGTGGATGCCTATCATAGCATGCGTCTTGAGAGGCGGGTCCAGTCAAAAAGGGTGTTCAAGAAGTCGGTCGAGGCCATCGTTGTGTTGTTTATTACACTTCTGTTATGGAATCTGCCAAGTAGTGTATTCGGTATTGATGGTCTGAACGTGGTTCAGCAACGCATCATTGCCATTTTCGCCTTCGCCACGCTGATGTGGGTATTTGAGGTAGTTCCCTCATGGGCCACGAGTGTAGCCATCATGGTTCTGATGCTGTTGTTCTGCAGCGACTCAGGAGTGAAATGGTTATGCCAGCCAGAAGAAGTGGGAGAATTGCTTTCCTACAAAGGAGTGATGGCTTGTTTTGCCGACCCCGTCATCATGCTGTTCATCGGTGGATTTATCCTGGCCATCGCCGCCACGAAGACAGGATTGGATGCCCAGTTGGCCAAAGTGCTTTTGAAGCCCTTTGGAAAGCGCAGCGAGATGGTGCTGCTGGGCTTTCTGCTCATCACCGGCCTGTTCTCCATGTTTGTGAGCAATACCGCCACGGCAGCGATGATGCTGACGTTTCTCACTCCGGTATTCAAGCAGTTGCCACCCGAGGGGAAAGGCAGGATAGCCCTGGCACTGTCCATCCCCATAGCGGCCAATCTTGGCGGTATGGGTACCCCTATCGGCACCCCACCCAATACGATAGCCCTGAAGTATCTCAACGACCCTGAAGGTTTGAACCTGAATTTAGGTTTTGGCCAGTGGATGCTCTATATGGTACCCCTTGTCATCCTCCTGTTGTTCTTCGGCTGGATGATGCTCAGATGGCTCTTCCCTTTCACACAGAAAACGATTGAGTTGGACATCGAAGGAGGCATGAAGCCCGGTATCAAAAGCAAGATAGTCATCGTCACCTTCATTATCACCGTCATCCTGTGGCTGCTCGACTCCATCACAGGCATCAATTCCTATACCGTGGCGTTGATACCATTTGTGGTATTCTCGCTGACCGACATCATCGACCGCCGCGACTTAGAGGAAATCAACTGGCGTGTCATCTGGATGGTGGCCGGAGGATTCGCCCTTGGTTATGGTCTGAATGAATCAGGGTTGGCGGCACTTGCCGTCGAGAGCATCCCCTTCGGAGAGTTCTCCCCATTGGTCATTCTCCTCTTATCGGGAATACTCTGCTATATACTCTCCAATTTCATCTCCAACTCGGCCACAGCCGCCCTGCTCATGCCCATCCTCGTGGTCGTCTGTTCGGCCATGGGCGACAAACTGTCAGCCATAGGAGGCACGCCCACCATACTCATCGGAGTAGCCATTGCTTCGAGCAGTGCGATGGTGCTGCCCATCTCAACACCGCCCAACGCCCTGGCGTATGCCACCAACCTTGTCCATCAAAACGACATGGCGAAGATAGGCATCATCACAGGAATTGTCAGTATGATTTTGGGCTATGTCCTGTTGTATTTTATTGGTGTTTCCCATTTATTATAAACGTTCGTTCATATACCTAATAAAATGAATTATAGACATTTTTTACCAGGAGGGAATCTGTCGTGAGACAGGCTCTCTCCATTTTCAATGGCCATTTCGCCCCACCCCATCACTTCAACATTTTTATCGACAATAATATTTAGTAAAAAGACATATGAAACATGAATCAATCATCGTCGTTTACGACAGTTGCCAGTCTATAGCAGAAGAAATCGCCGACCTGCTTGGAGCAGAGACCGTCAGTGTCCAGAGTGTGAACGACCGACATGTGGCAAGCAGCCAGAGTTTTGTACTTGCCGTGGAATATCAGCCGGAAGGCCATCTGACCCCTCATTGGCAATATGCCATTCAGACATTCTGCAAAGCCGACCTCAGCGGGAAGAACTTTGCGGTATTCGTTGCCCTTGGAGACAATCAAGACCACGGAGTCAGCCAGGAACTGTGCGCCGAACTCAAACGGCGCAACGCTCAGATAGTCGGCAGGCAGCCCTATGCCGGTTCGCCGGAATGGGACCTCGACAACTGGGTGTGTTCCATCTCGCCATACCTGTAACTATCGGCTGTTCCACCGAAACAGAGGTGGATGAAAAGGGATGATTGACAGATAGCAAATAATCCCCGTTTTTGTTTGAAATGTCCATGTAAAAGCGTATTTTTGCATGGATAAACCCACGGCATTCATTCCGGGCAAAAGGAAGTCCGGACGGGAGTGTCGTATAAACGAAAACGGAGATGTTGACAGAGAAGACCATGGAACGGCTGCGTATCCTCGCCGAGTCGGCGAAGTACGATGTGTCGTGCTCATCGAGCGGCACTGTGCGCAGCGGCCGCAAGGGCATGGTGGGCAATACCGTGGGCGGTGTGGGCATCTGCCACTCGTTCGCCGACGACGGCCGCTGCATCTCCCTGCTGAAGGTGATGCTCACCAACCACTGCATCTACGACTGCGCCTACTGCGTCAACCGCCGCTCCAACGACATCCCGCGGGCCACCCTGTCGGTGTCGGAGTTGGAAGAGATAACGATGGAGTTCTACCGCCGCAACTACATCGAGGGACTCTTCCTGT
>CACXDY010000335.1 GCA_902766505.1 uncultured Prevotellaceae bacterium | reverse complement strand
TTGAGCGCCTTCGCCATTTCGATACCACTCCCCACGACGACGACATCGATGTCGTGAGAGGGTCTCTCAAGGAAAATATCTCTGACAAATCCCCCCACGACATAGCATTCCATGCCCATCTCGTCGGCAGTTTCGGATATCTTGTGAAAAATAGTTTTATCGAGTATTTTTGCCAGTTCGGCATCTGAAAAATCTTTCATCGCTGTTGTTGTTTTTTGGCCTTTTGGGTCCATAGCATCTGGAAGAAGGGGCAAAATTACGTCATTTTATCGGTTTTTCCAAATTATAGGATACAAAATGGAAAACGATGAGCCAATTCTTTCCTTCCTCCTCAGCAGTTAAGACATATTAATAGTTGATTTTTTGGGTGTGTCGTGGAAAATGCTTAATTTTGCATTCAAATTGCGGAAAAGCATTATGTCACAGGTATCAGACATCACAGAAAAGCAGTTTCGCTCGGCTTTACAGGAATGCCGGACGATTTTTGAGAAGAAGCTCTACGACTATGGAGCCTCGTGGCGCATTCTTCGCCCGAGTTCCCTGACCGACCAGTTATACATCAAGGCCCAGCGCATCCGTTCGTTGGAGGAGACCGGTGTCAGTCTGGTAGGCGAAGGCATCCGTCCGGAGTTCATCGCCCTGGTGAACTACGGAATAGTGGGTTTGATTCAGTTGGCCAAGGGTTACTGCGACCATCCCGACCTCACGGCCGAGGAGGCGCTGGCACTCTACGATGAATATGCCAATGACACCCTGTCGCTGATGCTCCGCAAGAACCACGACTATGGTGAGGCATGGCGCGGCATGCGTGTGAGCAGCTACACCGACTTCATTCTGACCAAGTTGCACCGCATCAAGGAAATCGAAGACCTTGGGGGCAAGACATTGGTCTCAGAGGGAATAGATTCCAACTACATGGACATCATCAACTACGCCATGTTTGGCATAATCAAGCTCAGTGAGTAAGTTCCGTTACATAGCCGTCAACCTGTGCCGCTTTGTGCTGTCACTGACCCTGATTTTCTCAGGTTACGTGAAAGCCATCGACCCATTAGGCACCCAGTACAAGATACAGGACTATGCCCAGGTATTAGGCATCGGTTCGCTGTTGCCCGACTGGTCCACCCTGACGGCTTCCGTCTTGCTGTCCGCGACAGAGTTTTGCCTCGGCATCTTCCTGTTGTTTGCCATCCACCGTCGTGTGGTGAGTCGTCTGTGCGTGGTCCTGATGGTGGTCATGACCCTCATCAGCATATGGTTGTGGCTTTTCGACCCGGTGAGCGACTGCGGTTGTTTCGGCGATGCTCTCGTACTGACAAACGGTCAGACGCTGCTTAAGAATGTGGTACTGTTATGTGCCGCCATAGTAGTTTGCAGATGGCCTTTGGTCATGGTGCGCTTCATCTCGCGCAGCAATCAGTGGATAGTGGTCAACTACACCCTGCTGTTCACCCTCCTCTCGAGTGTCTACTGCCTGTACGACCTTCCTCTGATAGACTTCCGTCCCTACCACACGGGAGCGGACATCCGTGAGGGGATGACCATCCCCGAAGGAGCGCCCCAGCCGGAGTTCGACACCACATTCATTATGGAGAAGGATGGAGAGCGCCGCGAATTCACGTTGGCCGACTACCCCGACTCCACGTGGACGTTCATCGACAGCAAGACGGTGATGACGAAGAAAGGGTATGTGCCCCCCATTCACGATTTCTCCATCACGCGTCAAAGCGACGGTGAGGACATCACCGACTCCCTGCTGGCCTCAAAAGACTACACGTTCCTGCTCATATCCCCCTCTTTGGAACACGCCAGCGACAGTGACTTCGGTGAGATAGACCAGATTTACGAATACTGCACCGACCACGGATACGGTTTTTACGGTCTGACAGCCAGTGGAGAAAAGGGCATCGAGCGTTGGCGCGAACTGACGGGTGCCGAGTACCCGTTCTGCCAGGCAGACGGCACCACTCTGAAGACCATCATCCGCAGCAACCCCGGACTGTTGCTGCTGCATGACGGCAAGGTGGTGAGGAAATGGAGTCATAACTTCCTCCCGCGTTTGACCGAACTGTCGGGACGTCTGGAGGAGTTGCCTATAGGACAAATCGCCCAAGACCATCTGGCGCGCAAGATAGCCATCATCCTCATGTGGTTTGTGCTTCCGCTGACCGTTCTGACAGTAGCCGACCGCCTATGGGCATGGACCCGCTGGCTGCGCCGCCGGAAATCGCGCAAGCAGTCCCCTAAACGACAAGACAACCCAACAACAAATAAACATTAAAAAATGAGAAAGAAAATTGTGGCAGGCAACTGGAAAATGAACATGAGCCTGCAAGACGGAATCGCTTTAGCCAAGGAATTGAACGACACACTGGCAGCCGACAAGCCCAACTGTGGCGTGGTGATTTGCACTCCATTCATCCATCTGGCCAGCATCGCCTCTTTCCTCGACCAAGACATCATCGGTCTGGGAGCAGAGAACTGTGCCGACAAGGAGAAGGACGCTTACACTGGTGAGGTGTCTGCCTCGATGGTGAAGAGCACAGGTGCCCAATATGTCATCCTCGGTCACTCCGAGCGTCGTGAGTACTACAACGAGACCCCTGAGATTCTGAAGGAGAAGGTGCTTCTCGCCCTTGCCAATGGTCTGAAGGTCATCTTCTGCATCGGTGAGAGTCTTGAGGAGCGTGAGGCCAACAAGCAGAATGAAGTGGTGAAGGCCGAGTTGGAAGGCAGCGTGTTCAACCTGAGCGCTGAGGATTTCTCCAACATCGTCATCGCCTATGAGCCCATCTGGGCCATCGGTACCGGCAAGACAGCCACTGCCGAGCAGGCAGAGGAGATTCACGCCTTCATCCGCAGCGTCATCTGCGAGAAGTACGGTGAGGCAGTTGCCGACAACACCTCTATCCTTTATGGTGGCAGCTGCAAGCCCAGCAATGCCAAGGAACTGTTTGCAAAGCCCGACATCGACGGTGGCCTGATTGGTGGAGCCTCTTTGAAGGCAGCCGACTTCAAGGGCATCATCGACGCTTGGAAATAACCATCCGCCCATTCAGACAGGCGCGGGTCTCCGCGCCTGTCCATTTTACCCAAAAACCGTTTTCGCATGAGAACAAGGACTATATGCACCGTTGCCTTCAGCCTCTTCCTTAGCTGTCAGGTATACAGCCAGAGTTTTCTTGACCACATTCAAGAGGACAAGGGAAAGGGTTCGGTATCGGTCAAGCAGAGTGACGAGATCAGCAAGTTGGTCAACGGCTCAAGCAAGGAAAAGCCGGAGTCAGGAAAGGCCAATGAGGAAAAGACCCGCCGTGAGGAGTCATCCCGTCAGGAGTCTCCCCGTCAGGAGAGCCGCAGCACCTCGACGGTGAGCCGCCGAGAGGCCGACCGTGGCAGCAGCCGTGCCGATGAGGAGCGCGACAAGGCCCGCCGTGAACGCGAGCGCAAATACCGCGAGACAGTCCGCAACCAGAAACTGAAAGAGTTCGAGGAGAACACTTCGGCAAGCGACAGTCGTAAGAAAGTGATGAGCAACAGCCGTCGGGCGAAGGGTTACCGCATCCAGGTGTATGCCGGTGGCAACACACGTGCGGACCGTGCGAAGGCTCAGGAGATAGGTGCCAAACTGAAGACCCAGGTGGTGGGTCAACCTATCTACGTACATTTCTATTCCCCCCGCTGGTGCTGCCGTTTTGGCAATTTCCGCAATCAGGAAGACGCCAACAAAATGCTTAAGAAGATTAAGAAGATGGGCTACAACAATGCCTGTGTCATCCGCGCCATGATCACGGTCAACCGTTAGCCATCCATCACATAGAAACATTCATGGAATCAGAAACAACTTACCGCGAGGGTCTTGAGACCCTCGCTGAACATTATACTGAGGTGCTCCGTCTTTTGGGCGAGAATCCCGACCGTGAGGGTCTTCAGAAGACCCCTCTCCGTGTGGCAAAAGCCATGCAGGTGCTTACCCGAGGTTACGGGCAAGACCCCCACAAGGTGCTTACAGACGCCTTGTTTGAGGAACCTTACAACCAGATGGTCATCGTCCGCGACATCGACTTTTTCTCGATGTGTGAGCACCACCTCCTCCCATTCTACGGGAAGGCCCATGTGGCCTATATTCCCAAAGGCACCATTACGGGTCTGAGCAAGATAGCCCGTGTGGTGGATATCTACAGCCACCGTCTTCAAGTGCAGGAACGCCTGACCCAACAGATTAAGGACTGCATCGAGAGCACCCTCCATCCGATGGGTGTGATGGTGGTGATAGAGGCCCGCCATATGTGTATGCAGATGCGTGGTGTGGAGAAACAGAACTCCGTGACCACGACAAGTGCCTTCAGCGGTGCTTTCAACCAGGCAAAGACCCGTGAGGAATTTATGAATCTGATTAGTCGCCGGGTCGAGCCCTAAAAAAATCCTGTTTTGGATGCAAGATTTTGCCATCCCTTTCATTATTATATATAAAGGTCACAATTCGGCCACAAATTTTAGAAAAAAGAAAGGAAATGTTAGAAATGAGAAAAATCACATTATTCATGCTCTGCCTTCTTGCAGGGCTTTCGTTGACTGCCTGTTTGGGAGATGATGACAACAGCAACGCACCAAAAGTGTTGACAGATGCAGAAAAAGCCGCCCAACTGTCCGCCATCAGCGGTGACTACGACGGCCAGGTGTTCTTCAGCAACGACACCATCATGCGTACCGACTCATTAGACGTATCGTGGCGCATAACAGCCATGGACTCCATGCTGACCATCCGGAATTTCCCCGTGAGGATTCTGGCCAACGGCATCGTGAACACTGAGGCCCGTTCCATCCTGAACACCGACTCGAGAGAGATGCTCCGCGCCTACATCATCCCCTACGCCAACAATTATGGGACGGAGGGCCATTATACATTCTTGATCATCCCGAAAGAGGGCACCTTCTCGTTCACCGTCGAAAAGGACGAAGTGGAGCATCAGGTGAAGGTGGTGTTCGCCCAATCCATGACAGCACAGTCGTCGCTTCAGGGCTACGGACTGTTCTATTCCGTTGGCGAATATCTCTCAAAAGAGATGATGGCCTTCTTCTTGATTAAGGACGTGGTTATCGACAATGTGACCTACACCCCAGGACTGGCCTGCTATATTAGAGGCGAAAAATACTATTAAAATGAAACTGGTATCTTGGAATGTGAATGGCCTCCGTGCCTGCGCCGGCAAAGGTTTTGCAGAGGCATTCAAGGAGTTGGACGCCGACTTCTTCTGCTTGCAGGAGACAAAGATGCAGGAGGGACAGTTGGACCTGTCGTTCGAAGGCTACACATCCTATTGGAACTACGCGGAGAAGAAAGGGTATTCGGGAACGGCCATCTATACACGTCACCAACCCCTGAACGTGACCTATGGGATAGGGATAGACGAGCATGACCATGAGGGCCGTGTGATTACGCTTGAGATGCCCGACTTCTATCTGGTAACTGCCTATGTGCCCAACTCCCAGGACGGTCTGCGCCGCCTGGACTACCGTATGCGGTGGGAGGAAGCCATGAGGGCATACCTTCTGCACCTCGACGAGACAAAGCCGGTCATTCTCTGCGGTGACCTGAATGTTGCACACGAGGAAATAGACCTGAAGAATCCGAAAACCAACCGCCGCAATGCGGGTTTCACCGACGAGGAGCGCGAGAAATTCAGCATCCTGCTGTCGAGTGGCTTCACCGACACATTCCGCCATCTCTATCCCGAACAGGAGACCTACTCCTGGTGGTCCTACCGTTTCCGCGCACGGGAGAAGAACGCCGGGTGGCGCATCGACTATTTTGTCATCTCCAACCGCCTTACGCCTCGAATGCTGGACGCCCGTATCCATACCGAGATTATGGGTTCCGACCATTGTCCCGTAGAACTGGAATTAGAATAACCAAATAATAATAAAGCATGAGAAAAATCATTTTGATGGCCCTCTGCGGACTGGTGATATCATTTACCTCCTGCAGTAAGAAACAGGCTTCTTTTTCCGAGGATGTCGTGGAGGAAGTGGATGCCCACCACCTCAGTGTGAACAAGGACTCCACGTTCTCCGGTGAGGTATGGGACGACAGCCACCGTATCTGCGTCACCACGGTCAACGGACAGAAACGTTCCATCGTGGTTACTCACCCCAACGGGAAGAAAGCCGCCGAGCGCAAATGGTCGGCCAATGGTGCCGATGAGGGTACGACTTTCTTTGATGAGGATGGGAAGGAGATTACACCGATAGAATTCGGCTCTCGGTATAAGTCGATTGTTATGGAGTTTGGAGAGTCATTATAATAAAAAGGAGGGAAAACCCTCCTTTTTATTTATTATCCTCCCTTTTGGGGATGTTTTTTCGCCAGGCTTGGCGTTTTTTCCAACCTTCCAAATTCTCCAGTATATTGTTCAAGGATTCCTCTTCCTTTGTGGGGTT
>CACXDY010000334.1 GCA_902766505.1 uncultured Prevotellaceae bacterium | reverse complement strand
TGGATAGCCCTGCCCGACGATGGTACACCTGAGGGAATGCAGCGCAAGCAACTGCGGGAATGGGCATTGGCCAGTTACCGCAATGCTGTGGACCCCAACTCGCCAGATTACCTGCTGTGGAGTGGTGCTGGGCAGGCACTTGTCGATGCTGCTTATATCGCGGAAAGTTTTCTCCGGGCTTACGACCAGTTGTGGAAACCCCTTGACGATGTCACCAAGCAGCGTTACATCAAGGAGTTTACCGGCCTGCGGAAAGTAGACCCACCCTATACCAACTGGTTCCTGTTTTCTTCGGTCATCGAGAGTTTTTTGGCCAAGGCTGGTGCGCCCTACGATGAGTTTAGGGTAAATACGGCTTGCCGGAAGGTGGAGGAATGGTATGTGGGAGACGGCTGGTATGCTGACGGTCCGGTTTTTGCCTTCGACTATTATACCAGTTATGTGTTTCATGCCATGTATTTGGAGACCTTGCAGGCCATGATTGATGCCAAAGCCAATACCCGCATCGATTACAAGAAATACTATGACAGAGCACTCAAAAGGGCTCAGAAATTCTCCGTAGTACTCGAGCGCTTCATCTCACCAGAGGGCACTTTCCCCGTGATAGGCCGCAGTACTCCTTACCGGCTTGCTGCCATGCAACCCCTGGCGCTCATGTCGTGGTATCAGACCCTGCCTCAGGAATTATCCAACGGACAGGTGCGGGCTGCGCTGACCAAGGTGCTGCATCGTATGTTCGATGTTTGTAACAATTACAACGACGGAGGCTATCTCACCATAGGATTTTGTGGGTCGCAACCGGAAACTGCCGATTGGTATACCAACAATGGAAGCCTCTATATCACTTCTGTGGTCTTCCTCCCGCTCGGCCTTCCTGCCACTCATGATTTCTGGACGACAGAAGCACAACCGTGGACTCAGGTGAAAGCATGGAATGGACAGCCTTTCCCCAAAGACCACAGGTGGGCAGACGGAGAGAAGACACCCGACAAGTGGTGAGGAAAAGAGGACGTAAACTTTCATAATACAGAGTCAGATGAGAAGAATATGGATAATTGCCATAGTCGGATTGTTGGTTACATCAGCCACCATGGCGGCAACGCATCGACCCAAAGCAAGAAAAGTCATTGAGATGATTGACCGGGCCAACCATTATTGGCAAGCCAATCATTCACCTGAAGTCAACTCCTTTTGGGATAATGCGGCTTATCACACAGGGAATATGGAAGCCTTTTTTCTCTTGGGAGATTCCAGCTATTTGGATTATTCCTTGAAGTGGGCAAAGCACAACAACTGGATGGGAGCCACGGAAACCAATCCCTCATTGTGGAAATACAAGACCTATGGTGAGGACCAGCAGCATGTGCTCTTTGGCGACTGGCAAATTTGTTTTCAAACCTATATCGACCTTTATTGGGTGGCTATGGGCAATTATGTGCCTGCCGTAGGCAACAAGAAGCGGATACCCTTGCATGACAATCCCTCCAAACGCATCATGCGGGCCAAGGAAGTAATGGGCTTTGAGGCCTATTCCGCAGCCAATGACTATTGGTGGTGGGCGGATGCGCTTTATATGGTGATGCCCGTGATGACCAAAATGTACAAGTTGACCGGCGACAAGCGTTATCTGGACAAACTGTATGAGAATATCCTCTATACCGACAGCATCATGCTTGATACGGAGACGGGGCTTTATTTCCGGGACGGCAAATATGTCTATCCCAAACATAAAACCGAAAGTGGTAAAAAGGATTTTTGGGCGCGAGGTGACGGATGGGTGCTTGCAGGACTTGCCAAAGTGTTGAAGGACCTGCCTGAAGAATATGAGCACCGGAAGTTCTTTGTGGACAAATATGTGAGACTGGCACGTGCTGTGGCTGGCTTACAGCAGAAAAAGGGATATTGGACCCGTTCGATGATGGATCCCGACCAGGCCCCCGGACCGGAGACCAGCGGTACGGCATTTTTCACCTATGGCATTTTATGGGGTGTCAACAATGGTTATTTGTCGAAGAAGGAATTCAAACCCGTCATCCGGAAAGCTTGGAAATATCTTTCGAAGACAGCGTTGCAGGCCGACGGGCGGGTAGGCTATGTGCAGCCAATCGGCGAGAAAGCCATTCCCGGACAGGTGGTGGATGCTGCCAGTCAGGCCAATTTCGGGGTGGGAGCCTTCCTGCTTGCCGCCTGTGAGTATGTGAGATATCTTGAGAAATAACAATACAGCATAAAAATGAAGAAAAGTTTTATCATCGGTGCACTCTGTGCCTTTATGGCTTTCAACGTGCAGGCACAACCATCATTCACTGAATGGCATGACATGCAGGTGAATGATATCAATCGTTTCACACCCCACACCTCCTTCTTCGCTTTTGAGAACGAGAGTCAGGCTTTGCGGGGCGACATGAAAGTGTCTTCCAATTATCTCTCGCTTGAGGGCAAATGGCGGTTCCATTGGGTAGAGAATGCAGACCAGCGTCCTGTAGATTGTTTCGGCGAGGATTTTAATGACGCCAAATGGGGGTATATGACTATACCTGGTATGTGGGAACTCAATGGATATGGTGACCCCATCTATGTGAATATCGGTTTTGGATGGCGTGGCCATTTCGAGAACAATCCCCCCAATGTTCCCACAAAGGACAACCATGTGGGTACATACCGCCGCACGATAACCATACCTGAGGCATGGCAAGGCCGGCAGGTGATAGCACATTTCGGTTCGGTGACTTCCTGCATGTACCTCTGGGTGAATGGCCGTTTTGTGGGATACACCGAGGACAGCAAGATGGCGGCAGAGTTTGACCTCACGCCTTATTTGAAGAAGGGCGACAACCTGATTGCTTTCCAGACACTCAGATGGTGTGATGGTTCATATTGTGAGGACCAGGATTTCTGGAGACTTTCCGGTGTGGCACGGGATTGCTATCTCTATGCACGGGACAAGAGTGTGCATGTGGACGATGTCAGAATCACACCGACGCTTGATGACAATTATGTCAACGGGTCATTGAATGTGAAAACCACTGTGAGCGGCAAGTGCAACCTTGCCCTGAAACTGCTTGATGCACAAGGGAAAGAGGTGGCTGCCAAAACTGTAGCTGTCAAGGGAGGAGAAACAGAGGTGAGCCTTGAGGTTACGAATCCCATGAAATGGACAGCCGAGACGCCCTATCTTTACACCCTGTTGGTATCTTCTGTTTCTGCAGACAAGCGGAACACGGTCTATGAGACCATCCCGCAAAAGGTGGGATTCCGCCGCGTGGAAATCCGTGGCTCACAACTGTTGGTCAACGGAAAGGCCATCTATATCAAGGGAGCCGACCGTCATGAACTTGACCCCGATGGAGGTTATGTGGTATCAAGGGAACGCATGATAGAGGATATCAAAATCATGAAACGCTTCAATATCAATGCTGTCCGCACTTGTCATTATCCAGACGACCCTGTTTGGTATGACCTTTGCGATGAGTATGGCATCTATCTTTGTGCCGAGGCCAATCAGGAATCACACGGATTTGGCTATCGGGATGACTCCGAGGCAAAGAAGCCACAGTTTGCTCTCCAGATACTCCAGCGCAACCAGCACAATGTGTCTGTCAATTTCAATCATCCGAGTGTGATTATCTGGTCTATGGGCAATGAGACGGTGAATGGACCAAACTTCACCGCGGCTTATCAGTGGATAAAGAGTCAGGACAACAGTCGCCCCGTCCATTGGGAACAGGCCGGGAGTGGTCCCAATACCGATATCCGCTGTCCGATGTATGCCAGCCAGGATTGGTGTGAGCGATATGCCAAAAGCAACCGGGCTGAAGACCAGAAGCCACTGATACAATGTGAGTACAGCCACGCTATGGGCAACTCTTGTGGCGGATTCAAGGAATATTGGGATTTGGTGCGCAAGTATCCCAAGTTCCAGGGTGGTTTCATCTGGGATTTCGTAGACCAGGCTCTCCATGGAAAGGATGCCGAGGGACGCGATATCTACAAATATGGCGGTGACTACAACACTTATGATGCCAGCGACAACAATTTCAACTGCAACGGACTCATCAGCCCCGACCGGGTGCCTAATCCCCATATGTATGAAGTAGGCTATTATTACCAGAACATCTGGCCGACATTAGACAACAACGGAGGAAAGGTGGGCCTGAAGATTCGCAACGAGTTCTTCTTCCGCAATCTTGACAACGTACGTATGGAATGGCAATTGATGGAGGAAAATAGTATTGTGAAGGCCGGTTCCATCGACCGTCTTGATGTGGCTCCGCAAAAGGAAATCCATGTTGACCTGCCACTTTCACAGGAAGATATGAAAGGTAAGCTGCTCAATGTGTACTTCACATTGAAGACAGCCGAGCCCCTTATGAATATGGGTCAGGTTATTGCTTACGGGCAATTTGGTGAAGTGGAGACTCCGGCTGCTGTTGAGATGGCGATAACCACCAAAAAGGCTCCGAAAATCAAATGCCGCAAAGACAAGAAAACCGGTCTGATGACACTGACAGCTCCCGCTTTCTCGGCTGTGTTTGACCAGAACACGGGTCAACTCACCCAATGGGAAGTGGAAGGAGTGCAGATGTTGGCCAAAGGTGGTACCATAAAACCCAATTTCTGGCGTGCTCCGACAGACAACGACATGGGTGCGCAGATTCACCGGAGGTATGCTGTATGGAGAAATCCTGCCATGAATCTCAAGAGCATCGCCTATGACAAGAAAACACGGGTGGTGTCAACTGTTTTCGATATGCCGGATGTGAAAGCTGCCCTTCAGATAGACTATGCTTTCTTGCCCGACGGGCAACTGTCGGTGACAGAAAAACTGATGACAACAGCCGGGGCTGAGGTTCCAAATATGATGCGCTTCGGACTGGTCATGCAGTTGCCGTACTCCATGGAGTGGAGCACCTATCTGGGCCGTGGACCTGTGGAGAACTATAACGACCGGAGATTCTCACAATTGATTGGGGTATACTCCCAGACTGCTGATGAGCAGTTCTATCCTTATGTCCGTCCACAAGAGACAGGCACCAAGTCGGATATCAGTTGGTGGGAGCAGACAGATGCCGAAGGAAATGGACTGCGGGTGATTGGAGACAAAAAATTCTATGCTTCCGCTCTCCACTATGATATCAGCGCCCTCGATGATGGTGACAACAAGGAGCAGCGGCATTCACCGCAAGTGCCTAAATCACAGTTCACCAATCTTTTCCTCGACAGTGAGCACACCGGAGTTGGCGGAGTCGACTCATGGAGTGGTAATGCTGAGGCCTTGAAACCCTACCGGGTGGCTTATGGAGACAAGACATTCCATATTGTCATAAAACCTAAGAAATAACTAACCAGAAGAATCATTAATAACTTAAACTAAAAAAAATGAACAAAAACCGCTTGTACGTCATTTTGACACTTGCCTTGATGATGGCCATGCCGGCAATGGCCCAACGGCAACTGACAGTGAATACCAAGAAACTGGGAGCCGCCATACAACCAACCATGTATGGTATCTTCTTCGAAGACATCAACTTTGGTGCCGATGGAGGCCTCTATGCCGAGATGGTGGAAAACCGTTCCTTTGAGTTCCCTGACCGTTTCATGGGATGGAATGTTTTTGGAAATGTGCAGTTGAGCAAAGTAAAACCCGCTTTCGACCGTAATCCCAACTATGTGGTGCTTGGTGACTCTGGACATATCGAGAAACGCACAGGACTTGAGAACAGAGGATTTTTCGGCATGGGACTGAAAAAAGGCATGCGCTATGACTTCTCTGTCTATGCCAGACTCCACGATGCCGGTAGCAAGGCTGCACGCATCAGGGTGGAGTTGGTCAACTCGCAAAACAATATCATAACCAGGCAACGTATCAACATCGACAGCCGCGACTGGAAGAAATACACTTGTTCGCTAACATCCAACACAACAGACCAAAAAGGACTGATGCGTATCTTCCTGGAAACAGCTGAAGGTGTCGATCTCGACCACATCTCCCTCTTCCCCTCCGACAACTGGAAGGGCTTGCGGGCTGATTTGGTAAAGGATTTGGAGGATTTGCACCCAGGTATCTTCCGCTTCCCTGGCGGATGTATCGTTGAGGGTACAGACCTTGAGACCCGCTATCAGTGGAAAAACTCCGTGGGACAAGTGGAGAACCGGCCTCTCAATGAGAATCGCTGGAATTACACTTTTGCACACCGCATGTATCCCAACTATTTCCAGACCTATGGTCTCGGTTTCTATGAGTTCTTCCTCTTGTCTGAGAAAATCGGTGCAGAACCCCTCCCTGTGGTGAGCTGCGGATTGGCTTGTCAGTTCCAGAACCATACTGACGATGCCCACGTGCCGGTGGATGAGTTGCAGCCCTACATTGACGATGCACTCGACCTCATCGAGTTCGCCAATGGCGGTACTGATACCAAATGGGGAAAGTTGCGCGCTGATATGGGTCACCCCGAACCATTCAATCTCAAGCAGATAGGTGTGGGCAATGAGCAGTGGGGCGAACTTTACCCGGTGCGTCTCGAGAAATTCATCACCGCCATACGTGCCAAATATCCAAAAATCAAAATCTGCGGTACAAGTGGACCCTCGGCCGACGGTAAGGATTTCGACTATGGCTGGAAGGAGATGAAACGGTTGAAGCTGGATTTGGTGGACGAGCATTATTACAAACCACCACAGTGGTTCTTCGAGAATGCCGGTCGTTATGACAACTATGACCGCAAGGGTCCAAAAGTGTTTGCCGGCGAGTATGCTGCTCATGGCAAAGGTGACCTCAACAATTGGGAGGCAGCTTTGTCGGAGGCCGCTTTCATGACCGGTCTGGAGCGGAATGCTGATGTGGTGTGGCAGGCTACTTATGCTCCTCTCTTCGCACATGTTGAGGGATGGCAGTGGAAGCCCGACCTGATTTGGTATGACAATCTGACCAGTACCCGCTCGGCTAACTGGTATGTGCAGATGATGTATGGAACCAACCGTGGTACTCATGTGCTGAAACTCACTGAGGACAACAAACCCGTGGAAGGAAAGGACGGACTCTATGCCAGCTCGGTGTATGACAAGGACAACAACCACTACATCGTGAAACTCGTGAACAGTGCCGATGCACCACAGACGGTGACACTTACTTTCAAAGGTCTCAAGAATATCGGTACGGTCATCTGCACCGTGCTCTCAGGAAACCTTTCGATGGAGAACTTGGTGGGCAGACCTGAGGTCATCAAACCCACAATAAGTGAAATGAAGGGCAAGGATAATACCATCGGGGTATCAGTCCCTGCAAGAGGATTTATGGTCCTGAGATTCTAATCAATTGATTTTACCGCTTGATGAGAAATACATGGATGGCTATCATGCTTGTCTGCACCCTCTACGTGGGGGCGCAGACAAGTCCAAAGTCTTATGACAGTTATACTGGTCTGGTAATGGCGGGCTATCAGGGGTGGTTCAGTACTCCTGAGGATGGTGGTAACCGGGGATGGTACCACTATCAGGGAAAAGAAGGTTTCAAGCCGGGATCCACCAATGTGGATTTATGGCCTGATGTCAGTGAATATGAGAAAACCTACGAGAGCCCCTTCACTTTTGAGAATGGGGAGAAGGCCCGTCTGTTCTCGCCCCGTGATTATTCGACGGTCGATACCCATTTTAGATGGATGAAGGAATATAATATCGACGGGGTTTTCGTACAGCGGTTCGTTGTTGACCAGAAATGGCCGTTGGGAAAGGCCCATCATGACACCGTACTCGACAATGCCATGAAAGCAGCCAGAAAATATGAGCGTGCAGTCTGTGTAATGTATGACCTCAGCGGAATGAATGCTGGTGACGAACAGGTGGTGTTGCGCGATATCCAGCAATTAGCCAGGAAATACAACCTTTTTGACCATTCACAATGTCCCTCCTATCTTTATCATAAGGGAAAACCACTGGTAGCGGTTTTTGGCATGGGCTTTAATGATGGACGGAAATATGGTTTCAATGAAACTGGGAAAATCATCCAGGGGTTAAAGAGATTGGGATTCAGTGTCATGATCAGTGTGCCGGGCTATTGGAGGCAAATGGAGAGGGACACCGAGCGTGACGCACGGTTGCATCAGCAAATCAGGCAATGTGATATCTTGCTGCCGTGGTATGTTGGCCGTTACAACGAGCAATCTTTTGAGGCTTTCAAACAGCATATTTTGGTAGATATGCGTTGGGCGGAGGCCAATCAGATAGATTTTGCCCCTCTTTGTTTCCCCGGTTTCTCATGGCATAACATGCATTTCCCCAGAAGAGGACCCGGAGAGGAAATTCCACGCAATAAAGGGTCGTTTTTCAAGAAACAGCTGAACTTCAATGTCTCCAATGGTGCCAAGATGATCTACATCGCCATGTTTGATGAGATAGATGAGGGCACGGCCATTTTTAAAATAGCCAGAAAGGTTCCTAAAGCATCTCCGGGGAGTGAATTCGTACCTTTGGAGAGAGGGGTGTCCAGTGACCATTATCTGAAATTGGCAGGTAAGGCATCGAAAAAGTTGAAGAAAAAACTCAAAATAAAATAATTCGAAAAAACATTATTTAACAGTTTGTTGAGCGCTACTTTGTCGAATCTCACTACTTTTGTATTTCTAAACTGAATGATTATGAAAAAAGTGATATTTGTGTTCACAATCCTATTCATGGGATTTGTTTCGCAGGTAAGCGCTCAGCTGCCTTCTGTCACCATTAAGACAATGGAAGGCAAAACGTTGCGTACGGATACTTTGTCCAATCAGGGAAAACCTTTTATCATTGATTTTTTTGCTACTTGGTGCAAACCTTGCAACCGGGAATTGGATGCCATCAGTGAGGTATATGAGGACTGGGTGGATGAGACAGGTGTGAAAATCTATGCCGTATCAGTAGACCAGGCCCATAATATTAATAAGGTAAAACCATTGGTCGACAATCATGGTTGGACTTATGATGTGCTTCTCGATACCAACAGCGAGTTTCAGAAGGCCTTAGGCATTCAGATGATACCCTATGTGCTGATTGTGGATGGTTCGGGAAAGATAGTCTACCGGCACAATGGCTATACTGATGGCGCTGAGCAGGAATTGATAGAGAAAGTGCGTGAACTGCTCAAATGAAAATGAGAAGAACTGTTTTACTGACACTCGTCTTGCTGGCAGGTTGCCTAAGCCTTTACGCACAGACGGAATCCGACAAGGTGACTTTCACTGGCAGCATCCAGAGTGATGTTCTCCTTCCGCAGGAAGATGAGACCATTGGAACCGAGAAATACAAGGAGTGGGGGTTGACCAACACCTACGTAGACTTGCAGATGATCAGTAAGAATGTGGATGCCGGTGCAAGGGTAGAATTCATGCGGTTTCCATTACCTGGTTATGAGAACGATTTCAAGGGATGGGGATTGGCGCATATTTTTGCCAAGATGCATACCGACAAGCTGGAAGTCACGTTGGGTAATTTCTATGAGCAGTTTGGCAGTGGCTTTATCCTCCGCACTTATGAAGAGCGTAGTCTGGGCATTGACAATTCGTTGTTGGGCGGCCGCGTAGTGGCAAAACCCGTCAAGGGTGTCACGCTAAAAGCATTGACAGGATGGCAAAGGCATTATTGGAGATATAATGATGCCTTGATTTCTGGTGGTGATTTGGAACTGAATATCGACCAGTGGTCACAGGCCATGCAGGACCATGGTACCTATGTGTCGCTGGGAGCATCGATGGTCAGCAAACATGAGCGCAGTGAGGATATCTTTGTTGATGCCACACACAAGTTGAACCTCCCGGAGGATGTGGCAGCTTTTGATGTGCGTGCACGTGTCCAGCAGGGAAATGTGAGTGTGCTCGCTGAATATGCACAAAAGTCTCAAGACCCGTCTTTCGACAACGGATACACCTACGGCAAGGGGAACGTAGCCATGCTGTCGGCCTCTTACTCCAAGCGTGGAATGAGTATGCTGTTCCAGGCCAAGCGCAGCGAGAACATGTCGTTCCGCTCCAAACGCTCCGTCAATGGCACATCATCTTTCCTCAACCATCTTCCTGCTTTCACACTTGACCATACCTATGCCCTCGCAGCCCTCTATCCCTATGCCACACAAACGGGTGGAGAATGGGCTTATCAGGCAGAGTTGGGATACAATTTCAAGCGCAAGACTTTATTGGGTGGAAAATATGGCACCAATGTGAAGTTGAATTACTCCCATGTGCATAGTATAGCCAACCAGAACAACTTCAAAGACCCGGCGCTGAAGGGTACTGATGGTATTGATTCTCCTTTCTGGAAATGGGGAAAGGATATGTTCTACCAAGACCTCAACATACAGGTGGACAAGCGGTTGAGCAAGGACTTCAAGGTCAACCTGATGTATATGAACCAATTCTACAACAAAACCGCTGTGGAAGGCGAGGGAGGAATGATACACTCCAATATCTTTGTGGCCGATGGTAAATACCGCATCAATAAAAAGTTGACTCTCAGGGGAGAACTCCAGTACCTTACCACAGGTGAGGATGAGGGAGACTGGGCTTTTGCCCTGCTGGAACTTTCCGTGTTGCCACATTTCATGTTCACGGTTTCCGATATGTATAATTGTGGAGTTTCCGACATACACTATTATCAGGCCTTGGTGACTTTCAATGCTGGTTCTCACCGCTTGCAGGCCGGATATGGCCGTACACGTGCCGGATACAACTGTTCGGGAGGCGTTTGTCGTTTCGTGCCTGCTTCCCGTGGTTTCACTCTTTCGTATAATTATAATTTTTGATTCCCATGAGATATCCAAGTTTCCTTCTTTTAGCACTGGCAATCATCATGGGATGGCTGACAGCCTGCGACAATATCGGACAGGATGAGCGGTTGATTTACGTAAAGCCTGTCTCTGCCGACCGGAATGTCCTTATTGAGGATTTCACAGGTCAGCGTTGTGTTAATTGTCCCAATGCTACAGACGAGATTGAAAGACTGAAGGCAGAGTATGGTGCTGATGCTGTCATAGCCGTGGGTATCCACAGCGGACCATTTGCCAAATCAGTGCGTGGAGTGCCTTATTCGCTCTTTACCGAAGATGGTGACGAGTATTTCAATTACTGGAAAGTGGAGTCGCAACCCAAAGGTGTGGTCGATAGGAGTGGAACCAGCGATTATACCTCCTGGGGTACAATTGTCAGGAATGAACTATCCAAGAAAGCTCCACTTTCGCTTGAAGTGCAGTGCAATTATGATGCTGCCGTGCGCCAGGTAGATATTGATGTGACCTCAATGGGTACTGATGGCCATACCACAGGACATCTGCAGGTCTGGCTGCTCGAAGATGGTATCACTGCTTTCCAATACATGCCTGATGGTAGTATCAACCGCGAGTATGTGCACAATCATGTGTTCCGCTGCGCTGTCAATGGCACATGGGGAACAACCTATTCTGTGGAAGAGGGTGTCATGCGTGAGGACCATTTTCAATATCTGTTGGACGAAGAGTGGGTGCCTGAGCATATGTCCGCAGTCGTCTTTGTCTACAATGACCAAGGAGTTTGTCAGGTGACACAATGTCCTGTCGTTCGTTCTGAAGAATAAGTTTTACAAAACATACATTTATATGAGAAAATTTTTACTTTCGCTTTTTTTGACAGCATTTTGCTGTGTGATGAATGCCGGCGACATCAGTGTCGGTTATTCCAATGGTGAGGTGGCGAAATCAAGTGATTTCACCGTCAGGGGCAAAAACATGGTGTCGGCTGCAGTGTATGTAACACCGGAATTGTACCAGAAATTTGTGGGTAATGAAGTGAAGGCCATCAATGTGGGTCTCGCCAGCGTAAAGTCTTGTGACTCAGTGTCGGTATGGATAAGGGAAACTCTTGATGGAGAGGATTTGGCATATGGTGTGATTAAGCGTGGAGGAACTCCGAGTCCACATGTCGGATGGAATGCCGTGACGCTCAATTCTCCTTTCGCCTTGGAGGAAGGCAAGAGTTTCTATATCGGTTATACCTATGCTCAACGAGGCAATGACGCTACGGTGTCTGTTGTGGATGGTTCCGCGCCCAACTCTTCTTATATCAAACGAGGCTCTTCAGCTAATTGGGAAAATATCAGCGACAGGGGTGTGATCAGCCTCGAGATGCTTGTCAATGGAGACAATATGCCTCAATACGACCTGGTGTTGAACAGGGCGACTGGTTCTCAACCATCACCGGGCATTCTCTCCGTGTCGGCTTCCATCACCAATTTAGGTCAGGTTGACATTGCCGATTATGATATTTCCTTCTCTGCCGAAGGATACAACTATGTATACAAAAGCTTGACTCCTGTAGCATCTGGTGAGACCGTCAACGTGGACGTTCTCCTTTACGATGTCCCTGAAGGTGTGGGCTACATCTATCCGATGGATGTGACAATAACTCGGCTTGCCGGTGGAGAGGATACATTTGCTGATGACAACACCGTGAGACTCTCATGGCTGGTTCCACGCAATGTAGCCGTAGAGGAATTCACGGGTACAGGTTGCGGATGGTGTCCCCGTGGACTCGTCGGTATGGAAAAGATGAACGAAAAGTATGGTGACCGCTTCGTGGGTCTTGCCCTTCATCAGTATAATTCTGACGACCCGATGTATTTCACGGCCTACAAGAACCTTGGCGTCTCTGGCTTCCCCTCCAGCTTCATTGATCGTAAGTTTGAGGCCGACCCGTATTATGGCACTGATGAAGTGGATGTTTGTCATGATATCGACAAGGCTCTCCTCGAGGAGGTATTGGTCAGCGTGGGAGTGAAAGCCGAATACAATGAGGACAAGACCGAAGTCAACATCACTGGAACCGTAACGGCCTTTGGTGATGTCTCTGGTCTGAAAGCTACTTTTGTGCTCACTGCTGATGATCTCACTGGAACCCAAAATTCATGGAAACAATCCAACTATTATACCAGTTACTCTTCCTCACAGCTTCCCCCCGACTTGGCTCAATTTGGTGCGGGCGGAGAGAATGGCACTTCCACTTTCGCTTGGGCATATGATGATGTGGTGATTGCTGCCTATAAGAGTGGTACATCTTATGAGATGAATTTGAATAGCATGGGTCAAATGGATACCCAAACCATCACTACCACTTTGAAGATGCCGACCAAGGCAATTCTTAAAGATGCCATTATCTATGAGAAAGTGAAGGCTAACATCTTGTTGCTCAACGGTGCAGGTCAAGTCGTCAATTGTAACAAAGCATTTGTGACATACTCTGACAATGTGAGGGAAAAGGGCAAGGTTAGTTCAGAAAACGTCAGAGAGGTGGCAAGATACACTGTTGATGGCCAACGGATTGCCATACCTCAGAAAGGCATCAATATCATTCGCCTCTCCGATGGTTCAACCAAGAAAGTGAATGTTAGGTGATTTCTTGAGTTAACTACGATATTTGCAACTGCGGAATGCTAAAAAACAGCAGCATTCCGCAGTTTTGTGTTTCTCAGACGAATAAATGTACCATTAACACCCATTTGGCGGCCCCTATTAGGTTTTTTTGCTATTTTTTAATTTTTTATTAGTGGAAGTGGGGCTTTTCATAAAAAATGATTATATTTGCACCCTAAATTGCGATAAAAATACACAATTATTATATTAGTTTTTTTATGTTTCACTTAACAAGGTTTGATATGAGTAAGAAAATTACAACTATCACTGTGGGCATGCTGGCATTGTTGCTCATGCTCGCAACTCCTTCTTTTGCTCAGAAAGTCGGGAAACCGATGAAGAGCATGAGAACGACAGCCATTGACCAGGCAAAAATGAAATCGGAACTGATGAAAAAGTATCCTGCTCTGGCAAAGGCTCCCAAATCTCTTGTTCAGTCCAAGTCCACATTGGAAAGGACCATCACAGGTCAACTTTTGAAGGTTGACAAAAAGGCTCTCAAAGCTGGTGACGGCCAGCGCTTGCTGGGTCACATTATTTATGATGGCGAGGAAGCTTATCAAAATGGACTTTACTTCTTTAATTCTGCAGAAGATCCAGGATTCGAGGAGTATGTCATCGAAAGCAAGTTCGCCAACAAGAGTGCTGGTGGTGTCATCATCGACAACGTGTACTATTACACTGAAATGTTTGAATTCTTAGGCTATGTCTTCCCTTATAGGTATGCATATGACCTGGAGGCCCGCGAATGGGTGATTAACGAGGAGTCTATTGATAATATTGATTTTCTCGGATTGGATGGTTGTGTAGCCTATGACGAGGCTACAAACCTTTCCTATGGTGTTTTCTACAACGCAGACGGCACTGACTTAGAGTTTGGTGCCATGGATTATCCCAATTGGACCAGAACAACTTTGCCTACTCCTGAGCATATGGCTGATTACCTGGTTCTTGCTGCTGACGGCAAGGGAAATGTCTATGCCATTACCTATACAGGTGAGGTCTATAAGGTTGATGTGACCACTGGTCAGGAGACACTCGTGGCTTCTACCGGTATCACGGCTAATTATATCCAGGCTGCTGCTGCTAATGGCAACAACAATAAATTGTATTGGGCATTTATTAACCAGGATGGCTCTCAGACAGGTATTGCTGAGATTGACCTGACTAATGGTACAACCAATATCTCTTGTGTATTCCCCACTGTAATGGAGTTCAGTTTCCTCCAGGCTTTGAAGCCAGAGGCTGAGCCCAACGCTCCTGCAAGGGCTACCAATTTGAAGGCTTACATTGAGAGTGCTGCTCCCAACAATGTATATGTGTCCTTCTCCCTGCCTACAACGACATTTGATGAGACCACTCCACTGGAAGGTATGCTTGAGTATTCCATCTACGTGAATGGTGAGCAGAAGGTGAAGGGTTCTGGTCAGCCGGGTGCACAAATCATCCGTATGATTGAGAATGTTCCATCAGGAATGACCACCATCTCTGTTGTGGTTCGCAATGTTGTGGGCGATGGTGCAACCGCTAAGACCAAACTGTGGGTAGGTGCTGATGCTCCTGCTTCTCCTGTGCCAGCTACATTGGCCGTTGATGACAACAACCATGCCGTTGTAAAATGGACTGCTCCCACATTGGAGGGCGTACATGGCGGTTATGTTGATACTGATGCAGTTACCTATACCGTGGTTCGTTATCCTGATGAGGCTGTGGTTGCCGATGGTATCCAGGCTACTTCCTTCGAGGAAGATCTCGATGCCAGCGAGTTGAAGGTTTACAAGTATGGTATCGTTGCCAAGTATGGTGATGCTGAGAGCGAGGAAGCCATTACCAATGCTGTGAAACTGGGTACCTCTCTGCTGCCACCGTTTGCTGATGACTTCAGTGAAATCGACAACATCATGTTGTATACTGTTATCGATGCCAACGAGGATGGTAAGACTTGGGACAATGCAAGTGGTACAATGCGTTACACCTATTCGTCTACCAATGACGCTGATGACTGGTTGGTTACCCCGAATATCTCTCTGAATGCTGGCAAGCTCTACAATCTCTATTTCACTGTGAGAGGTATGACAAGCACATATCCAGAGACTATTGAGGTGCTCTTCGGCAAGGGTGACGACCCAACAGCCTTCGAGAAGGTCATCCTCGAGCCAACCGTTCTGACTGATGAACCATTGAAGGTAGAAGTTCCTCTCATTGTTGAGGAGGATGGTAATTACAAAGTGGCATTCCATGCTATCAGCGATGCTGATATGTATTATCTCGTACTCGACAACTGGGGAATCAGTGCTCCTATCGACTTTGCTGCTCCTAACAAGTCTACTGACTTAGAAGTAGTGACCGTATCCGGTGCTCTTAACGGTGACCTTAAATTCGTTGCTCCTACCAAGGCCGTTGACAACAGCGAGCTGACTGAGATTACGAAGATTGAGGTAGCCAAAGGTGGTGAGGTTCTTGCTACAATTGAGAACGCTGCTCCAGGTGCACCATTGTCAGTTCCTGTTGCTGTTGATGCACGTGGCATTTACACTTTTGATGTGACTGCTTACAACTCACATGGCGTTGGTCTGACTGCTTCTGTTTCCGCATTCATCGGTGTGGATGATCCTGACCGTGTTTACAACATTGCAGGTTATGACAACTTTGATGGTACAGCTACCTTCACTTGGGATGCTGCTACAGACAAGGGTGTGAATGGTGGATATATCGATCCAGCTTCCATCACCTATAGAATTTATGCTATTGAAGGAGGATATCTTGCCGATGTTTTGGCTGAGACCAAGGAAACACAGTATGTGGCTTCTGCTCCTTCATTGCTTGAAGGTCCGTTCGATATCTTCCAGGTCGCTATTAGTACATTCGTAGGTGAAGGCGATGATGAAGTGGAAGGTCCTATCTATGTAGGTGCTCTCGTAGCCGGTACACCAAAATCACTCCCATACTATGAGTCATTCGGTGGTTCATCTGTTGAATGGTGGGTTAATACCATTAATGGCAATGCTTGGAACCTCTATGAAGGTGGTACAGACGCTGATGGTGCATGCGCTGGCCATGTGGCTCAGTCTGACAATTGCCTCGCCCAGCTGAATTCTTCCAAGATTTCTGTCAAGGGTGCTGCCAACCCGAAGATGATCTTCCAATGGGTTTCTACTCCAGGTGTGAAGGTGACAGTCAACGCTGTTCGCCAGAAGCAAGGAGAGGCTCCTGTCGTATTGAAAGAATTGGAGACCATAGAGGTTGCTGAAACCTATGAGTGGAAGCAAGAGGTGATTGACCTCAGCCAATTCGCTGCTGATCCTTATTTCTACCTCTCATTTGTTGCTGAGGCTACACAAGCCGGAGCCGCATTCCAGGTAGATGATATCCGCATCTATGACGTTTACTCCAATGACCTCGTTCTTGAGCTCTCTACTCCAAGAAGCGTGGGCGTAGGTGAGGAAATGACTGCTATCGCAACCATTAGCAACCCAAGTGAGGCTTCCGTGGCTCCTGGTGACTACAGTGTGGTATTCTCTGTCAATGGTAAGGTATTTGATACCGTAACTGACTTTGCAGCCATTGCTCCTTATACTGGTAAAACCATTGTAACTTCCAAGTATGTGCCTGGTGTGATTGATGGCAATACTTTGAACGTCAAAGCCGAGGTTGTTTACAACTTTGACCTCGAGCCCGAGAACAACGTTGCAGAGAACACTGTCAACGTGAAGCTTCCAAAGGTGCCAACGGTGACCGACCTGACCGCCGAGACTGGTGGATGGCCTGCTGTTGAGTTGAAGTGGAGTGCTCCACAGCCTGTTGAGGTCGTTGGTGGTGAGGTTGTCACTGAGGACTTCGAGGATCTGGATGTGTTCGCACCATTCTCAACGGGTGGTATTACCGCAGACGTCCATACTGGTGCATTCGGCAACTGGAAGCTCTATGATGGTACACTGGGTTATGAGACCTATGGATTCCAGAACAGTTCCTATGAGAACATGGGTGTGCCAATGGCATACCAGGTATTCAATCCTGTGCTTGCTGGATTCGACCTCACTGGTGACGCTGCCTCTACGGTTGGTCCTAACTCAGGCGACCAGTTCCTGATGTCAATGTGTGTGGCCGACGGTAATAAGACTCCTCAAATCATTGATACAGACCACTGGCTCATCTCACCACTGCTCAGCGGTGAAGAACAGACCATCAGCTTCTTCGTCAGCGAGATTACTACTCAGTATGGCAATGAGACCTTCGAGGTTTGGTGCTCTAATACTGACAGCGAAATCGCCAGCTTCGAGAAGATTTACAGTGGTGCAGTTACCACAACAGACTGGACAGAGATTTCTGTAGAGCTGCCTGCTGGTGCCAAGTACTTCGCTATCCGTCACACAGCTAACGATATCTTCGGATTCGAGCTTGATGACATTACCTTCACTGCTGCATCTGCCAAGAACCTCTCAAGAGCTGCTGAAGATGGCGTGACAGGTTACAACATCTACCGCGACGGTAAGGTAATCGCTACTGTGGGCGCTGATGTCTTCAGGTATATCGATGTCAATGAGACCGATGGTGAGCACACTTATTATGTGACCGCTCTCTATGGTAATGTAGAGTCTGGACTCTCCAATGGCGCTACTGTCGTCACCGCTATTTCCGAGATTGCTGCCGATGCATCTCTCAATGATGCCGACATCACAGTCTATAGCACAAGTGGTGCTGTCATCGCTTCCGGCAAGGGAGTCTATGGCACACTCGCCAAGGGTGTCTATGTCATCAAGAACAATGTTACAGGTGCTGTCAAGGGCGTTACCAAGAAATAATTCCCAGTCAGTAAAGTAACTCAATATCGGGGCCGCACATTTGTGCGGCCCTTTTTGGTTAAAGACCATCCAAAAAAATATTGAATTTTTATCAAGAAAATAATGATAGTTAGGATAAAAATTTGTAACTTTGTAGCCTAAAGCTATAGATCAGCATTTTATAAAAGGAATTAAGCACTTTTTCATTATTTAATTACTTATGACTTTTTTATTAAGAAGGCACTTGACGATGGCTGTCGTTGTGTTCTTTTCTGTATTGTCTGTTCAGGCGGCAGAACGGAACAGGGAGCAGATGTTGCAAGCTGCCGTTGAAGCCTTAAATGGAGAGGGGCGTTTTCATGCACCTTCTGCCAATGGTATGCAGATGGTGGAGATGAAAAGCATCTCTCAGCTGTCCTTGATTGGTTACGAGGACGGGGGCTTTGCTGTTATAGCTCGTGACGACCGTTTCCCCGCTGTTTTGGGTGTTTCCAATACGGCCTATTCTGGCGGTGCTAATGCCAACTTTGAATTTTGGCTCAGCAGCATGAATGCAGCACTTGCTTATAGGGTTGAAAACAATATCCCCGCAAGGATAATAGCTCCCGATCCCAATGTCTATCCTACGCATGTGGGACCGTTGATGACCACCGAGTGGGACCAGCTTGCTCCGTATAATGGAATGCTTCCGACAGGCATCTATACCGGTTGTGTGGCTACTGCGATAGCTCAAGTCCTCAAATATCATCGGGTACCCGAACATGGAATCGGCAGCCGTACCATTTACGCCAAAGGAACACCTGTGACTGCCACATTCGAAGAGGACTACTATGACTGGGACAATATGTTGGATAGATACAGAGGTGTGTCCTACAGCGAAACAGAGGCTGATGCTGTGGCTTTGTTGATGCGTGACTGCGGTGTGGCTTCCAATATGTCGTATGGCAATGCCATGGATGGTGGCAGTGGTGCTTTCTCCCCTGATGCAGCCCATGGCCTTCGCACCTATTTTGGATTGTTGGAAGCACAGTGCCTGGAGCGCAACAAATACAACGATGAGGAGTGGATGGACTTGGTCTACACGGAAATAAGTACCAATGGTCCCTTGTATTATGGTGGCACTGATATGTCGATATACTCTGGTCATGCTTTTGTCTTGCATGGCTATCGTGAGGATGGACTGGTGTATGTCAATTGGGGATGGAGTGGCGATGAAGACGGCTATTACGATATCTCTTTGCTCAATCCTCCAGGTTACAAGTTCAGTACCGGACAGGATATGATTATTGGTGTCTCTGGAGATGGAAAAATAGAACTCCAGTCGGATACCGTAGTGGTGGAAACAGCAGGCCATTTGGCACAGTTGTTGAGTGCTGATTTGGAGAATGTGGGTTCTTTGAAGGTAAAGGGCGAAATCAACGGAACAGACTTGCGCACCATCCGCTGGATGGGCGGTTGTGATGAGAATTTGTCACGTACGAAAGGGCATTTGCGCCACTTGGACCTCAGCGAGGCGCGTTTTGTATCAGGAGGTAATTACTATGTCGATGACAATGGACAGGAATTGACCACCAGAGACAACGTGGTGCCTGATTTGGCTTTCTATGCTTGTCGTTCTTTCCGCAGCATCATCCTTCCCGATAATATTACCCATATAGGAAAAGGGGCTTTCGGCGGATGCCTTTTCCTTGACAGTTTGGTCATTCCAGAAAATGAGGCTCAAGATTTTATTATCCGGAACAATACAATCTATCCTAAGAGCGATACACTGGTTATACAAGAGGTGTTGCCCACCAGAAGCGGTGTTTATGAAGTACCCCGCGGTATTAAGGAGATAGGTGATTATGCCTTTGCCGGATGCACACGTATCTATTCTGTCACGGTGCCGTCGAGTGTAGAGCGAATTGGTGCCAAGGCGTTTGCACGGTGCTCAGGACTGAGTTCTATAAAACTGTCATTGTCTCAAATACCGGAAACAGGGATGGATGCCCTGGAGAATGTTCCTTTCAACAATTGTGTGCTCTTTGTTCCTGCCGGTTCAAAAGACCGCTACAAACAGCATTCTCAGTGGGGGCAGTTTGCGGGTGGCAATGGTGGTGGCGCCTATGACAACATCAAGGAATTTGGCAGTGCCATTACAGCCCGCAATGCAGGGCGGTTGTATGGGTCACCCAATCCTGTCTTAGGGTATCAGATGTCGGGTGATGTCGTGCAGGGCGAGCCGGAACTCGTATGTGATGCGACTATCGAGTCTCCTGCTGGGGAATACCCCATCAAGGTACTTCCCGGTACCGTCACCGATGAGATTGTCGAATATTTCGATGGTATTCTCTTTGTGTGGAAAGTTCCTCTTACGGTTTCCGTAGGTGAGTATAGCAGAATGGAGGGTGAGGAGAATCCCGAATTTGAATTGTCTTACTCAGGCTTCGTGATGGATGAGGATATCAGTGCGCTGACTTCATTGCCCGTCGCAGTTTGTGAGGCCGACATCAACTCTCCTGTCGGCAGTTATCCCATCTTGATTTCTGGTGGTGAAGCTCAGAACTATAGTTTTAAGTATCAGAAGGGAATGCTCACAGTATTGCCGGATCCCACGGCAATTCGGGATATCAATTTAGCAGGGAAAAGCCACAATGTCTACGCTGTAGATGGACGGCTGCTCAGGAAAAACGCCACAACGCTCAAAGGCTTGCCGGCTGGTGTGTATGTGGTTGATGGCAAAAAAATAGTGATTAAATGACAAAATATCGTATCCTATCCGTATTGTTGGTGCTTTGGGTGGGACTGACAGTCTGCGCAGCGCCTCGTTCGGCTTCAGCCATGAAGTCGGCGGCCGGTGATGTGTTGTCAAGACATTGTGGTCGTGCCCAGGCTCCTCATGCCTCTCGGCAGTTGATGGAGATGGCTGTTACTCCCGACTATGCTATATACGGATATGATGATGGTGGCTTTGCAGTGATAGCAGTGGATGATGCTTTGCCTGCTGTGCTCGGATACTCTAATAAACCCTATAACGGGAATACGACAAATAAGAATTTCCGGTGGTGGTTGGACATGGTTCAATCCGTTTCTCAACAAGTACGGACAGGCAAGGCCAAAGCACCTGCAGTGACTCTTCCTGATACCACCCGTTTCAAACCGTCTGTTCCCACCCTGATGACTTCTGAATGGGGGCAGGATACACCTTTTTGGAACATGTGTCCCGTTCTCAACGGAGATACATGTGTGACAGGATGTGTTGCCACAGCGATGGCTCAGATTCTCTACTACAACCGTTTCCCTGAACATGGAATAGGGCAAAATTCTTTTTATTTCCATGGTAGTGATCTTGAAGCCAATTTTGGTGAGGCAACCTATGATTATGGCAGTATGCGCGATTTGTATTATCAAGAAGCGTATACTCAGGCTGAAGCGGATGCAGTGGCTTTGTTGATGTACCATTGCGGTGTGGCAGTCAATATGCAGTATGACCCGGAAGGTTCTGGGGCTTATTCTCAAGATGCCTATCACAGTATGAAATCCAATTTTGGATTTAGTGATGCTTCTTACATATCGAGGTATAGCTATTCTGAAAAAGAATGGATGAATATCATCTATGATGAGTTGAGCAACAATCATCCTGTCTATTACAGTGGAACAGACCCGGATCCTTATGATGGTGGCGGACATGCCTTTGTGTTAGATGGCTACGATGAAAACGGCTTGGTAAGTGTGAACTGGGGATGGAATGGCACGGAGAATGGTTATTATTCCATTACTTTACTCAATCCCCGTACATATTCCTTCCGCGAGCAACAGTCGATGATAACTGGACTATATGGCTATCCTGACAGCCTGTATATGCGTGAGGTGACCCTCACAGAACCAGGCACCTTGAAGAGGTTCATATCAGCGACGGTGGCCGACAGCATCTATTCATTAAAAGTGACGGGCAAAATCAACAACAGTGACTTGGGGCTTATCCGCCGCATGGCAGGACGCAATACCGATGGTTCTGCCTCCCGTGGACATCTGGCCATTCTTGATTTGGGTGAAGCAACCATTGTTAGTGGCGGCGAGCCCTATCTGAGGCAGGATGGAAAGCATTACGAATGCAAGGACCATGAATTGGGCGATTTCGCCTTCTATGGATGCAGGCAATTGAGGACTCTGACTTTGCCTCCTGATATCACGTCCATTGGTAAAGGAAGTTTAGGCTTCTGTACAAAACTGGATTCTATTTCCGGATTGCGTGATAGTGAGGAATGCAATTATATTCTTGACGGAGTGTCTTTGTATGACCGAAATGACACCACTGTCCTCATGGCTGTTCTTCCGCAGGCTAAAGATAGTTATCTGGTGAAAAATGGAGTGACACTCATTGGAGATTACGCCTTCTCTTCATGTCAGTATATCAAGAATTTGGAGATACCCTCATCAGTGAAACGTATAGGCGAAAAAGGCCTGTATTGTTCATGGAAATTGCAGCAGGTGAAGATTTACTCTAAGGAACCCATAGAGGTGGGTATTGACGGGTTGACAGGCGTCAGAAAGGCCTCCGGAAAATTGTTGGTGCCTGCCGGCAGCAAGGAGAAATACAAGCGTCATCCTGAATGGGGTGCTTATGTAAATACAGGTGCCGATAGTTTCGACAATATTGTAGAATTCGGCTCATGTGTCACAGCCCGCAATGCAGGAAAGGTGTATGGCGATGATATGCCCCGCCTGGGATATTCCATCAGTGGAGATATGCCCAATGGAACTCCCGAACTCTCTTGTGAGGCAGATAAATATTCTCCTGCCGGTACTTATCCTATCCATATCTTACCTGGCACGATTACCGATGAGATTGTGGATTACGTCGATGGTGTGCTTACGGTGTGGAAGGCCAATTTGGATGTGTCGGTCGGTGAATACACCCGTTATGTGGGTGATGAGAATCCTGATTTCACCTATACTCTTTCCGGGTTTAAACTGGATGAGAATGAGACTGTGATTAAGGTGATGCCAGAGGTAACATGTGTTGCCGATGCTGACTCTCCAGAGGGAGATTATCCAATCCTTGTCAGTGGGGGTAAGGCCGACAACTATGAATTCCGCTATCATGCAGGCGTTCTTCATGTTGTTCACAATCCGTTGGGTATCAGCCAGGTAAACGATGACAATCAACAGAATAATGATATTTATACTCTTGATGGACGGAAGGTTCAGTCAAGAAATCCCAATATGAAAAATTTGCCCAGCGGGGTATATATTATAAAGGGAAAGAAGTTAATAGTGAAATAAGTGACCTTTTTTTTTAAGTTTTGAATGAATGGGGGCTATGGCGATTGGTTCGTCGTAGTCCTTTTTTTGTTATGCCACTAAGGGATAACAAATGCATCAAAGTCTAAGAAGGTCCAATAAGCAGCCGATTTTATCGATTCTGACCAAGCGATGATGATCGTACTCCTCTGTCAGTTCATGGGCCCAAGTGCGCTCAAAGGGGATATGCACGGCATATCCTCCTAATTTCAGCACAGGTTCGATATCTGATTTGAAACTGTTTCCTATCATCAACAACTCCTCGATACCTATTCCGAACATGGCGCATAACTCTCGGTATTGACGGGGAGTCTTGTCGGCCACCACTTCTACCCGGTCGAAATAATCCCATAAACCAGAGCGGAGGAGTTTGTTCTCCTGGTCGAGTATCTCACCTTTGGTGAAAACCACCATTTTGTATTTTCCTGACTGACGGATAGCCTGCAGGGTGCTTTCCACTTCAGGGAAAGGGGTGGCGGGGATTTCCAACAGACTTCTGCCGAGTGATTGGATATGCAAGAGAGTAGAAGCAGAGATGTTGCCATGGCTCACGTTCACGGCATTCTCAACTAACGACAAGGTGAATGCTTTGCTGCCATAACCCAATTGAGGCATGTTGCGGCTTTCAGTCTCAAAAAGGCGGGCTGAGATAGTATCGCTGTCGCCATATTCACTCAAAATATCGCAATACTCCTTTTCTACGGCCTCAAAATGCGACTGACAGTCCCAGAGAGTGTCATCGGCATCGAAAGCGATGACTTTGATATATTGGTATACATCTTCCATTATTTCACGTCTGTTTTAACAATGTCGGGGCGGACATCAGGTTGGCTGGTGATGATTTCTATTCCTTCAAGGTGAACATTGGAGGCATGGCGTATGAAAAATCCCTTGGAGGGGAGATTGCCCCACATGGTAGCCTCTGGATATTCCTTTTCTTTTTCATCCGCCACGGATTGTTCGATAGCTGTCATGTCGTTGGCTGTCACTCCCCCTTTATGATGGAAGGAAATGTCTCTGACCCAGATGTTTTGTACAGGATGACCTGGAAGGCCTGTAATCGAGCAGCCCATGGCTCCTGCATTCCTGATTTGAATGTTTTGAAGGTGCACTCCGTCAATCTTTCCTACATGGTCTATCACTTGGTTTTCACGGTAACCGCGGGCACGGTTGCCGAGTCTAATAAAGATAGGTGATTCGGTGCCCTCAATGGTTATGTCTGATACCATGACATTTTCCAATACACCGCCGTCGACAATTTCCAAGGAGATGGCTGAAGAGCCTATCCATTGTCCGAAGAATTTCTCCTTCTGGTCTTCGCTTGGTTTCACAACAATGCCGCTGATACAGATGTTGCGGAAGCCTCCATTGGTCTCCGTACCCAGTTTGACAGCATTGCAATGGCTTGATACCACACAATTGCTGATATTCACGTTCTCGCACAACCGGGGAGAAGTGCTTTTTAGTGTGATGGCATCATCATCACTGTCGGCTATCATTCCACGGACAATGACATCATGGCAACCATCGATGTCGAGGGCATCATTGTTGTAGTTGTTGCGGTTGAAAACCTTGATGCCGTCGATGGTGAGACGCGTACAGGCAAGATAATGCTGCATCCAACAACCAGAGTTGCGCAGGGTAATGTCCTTTACCACGATGTCGGAACTTTGTATAAAGCGCAACAGATGTGGCCGGGTGATGCCCTCGTCGTTCCAGGACTGTTTGACGAATGAACGGCCCTGTCCGTCAATGGTTCCATAACCGTCGATGACCACATGACTCACACTGTCGGCATAAATCAGCTGTACGGTCTGCTGTTGGGTGCGGAGCGACAAATATGATGATTTTTGGGGTTGGTAATCTTCCAATGATGTACTTCCGTAGAGGGTAGCACCCATCTCCAGATGGAGGTTGACGTTGGAGCGGAGCACTATGGAGCCTGTCTTGTATTGTCCGGTAGGTATGACCACTCGTCCTCCGCCAGCCTGATGGCATTCGTCAATGGCCTGTTGAATGGCCTTGGTACTCAACACGGTGGTGTCGTTCACCGCACCATAGTCGCGGATATTATAGTCGGCTGCGCCAATAGAATTGCTAAAGAGCAGGCCAAGGGCAGCGACAAGTAGTTTCATATTCAATGTCATTTCTGAAATGATATATAGTTTTCCATGCAAAAGTAACAAAAGTTTGCCAATTATTACCACCTGAAGGTTTGATACATGATAAAACTATTTGTCTTTCCTCATGATACAGTTTTGCATACTTGTTCTTAATCAAGCGGAGGTTAACATGATTTAACAAAACGGGGGGGGTAAATGTGAAAAACTGTTGTAATTTTGTATTCTACACCTATTTTGTTATTCAGAATGAAAAAAACAAGAGTTATGTATAAGAAATCGTATCCTATCCATATTTGCAATAAACTGTTTATTTTGGCATTTTTCCTTTCTTTGCATGGAACCATATTAGCCCAAAGTGAATTTGAACAGAAAATTGCTTCGTTGGGATACGATGTAACAGAAGTGAATGA